>JAICHZ010000244.1 GCA_025924655.1 Pseudonocardiaceae bacterium
ACTACGGAGCTATCCCACGCAGACGATGACTTGCCGGACCAGATGCAGGTACGCAGGCGCAAGCGGGAACGGATGTTGGCTTCCGGGCCGCACCCATACCCCGTCGCAGTCCCGCGTACCCGAACGCTGAAGGAAATCCGCAACGCGCACATCGGGCTGCCGCCGGACGCGCTCACCGGCGAACACGTATCCGTGACCGGGCGGGTTATTTTCCTGCGTACCGCCGGCAAACTTTGCTTTGCAACGTTGCGCGAGGGCGACGGCACCGAGTTGCAGGCCATGCTCAGCTTGGCCAATGTGGGCGCTGACGGGCTGGCTGCGTGGAAGGCCGATGTCGACCTCGGAGACCACGTGTCCGTGACCGGCGAGGTCGTCACGTCGCGTCGCGGGGAGCTGTCGGTGCAAGCCACCCAATGGCAGATGGCGGCCAAGGCATTACGGCCTCTTCCGACCGCGCACAAGGAACTGGCCGAGGAAACCCGCGTTCGCCAGCGTTATCTCGATCTCATCGTTCGCGATGCGGCCCGGCGGACTGCCCGGGTGCGTGCCGACGCGGTTCGATCGATCCGTGCGATGCTGCATTCTCTCGCGTTCGTCGAAGTTGAGACACCCATGCTGCAGATCGTGCATGGTGGTGCCGCGGCACGGCCGTTTGTGACGCACTCCAACGCTCTCGATACCGACCTGTACCTGCGGATCGCCCCAGAGCTTTACCTGAAGCGTTGCGTTGTGGGCGGGATGGAGCGGGTCTTCGAGCTCAACCGAGTGTTCCGCAACGAGGGCGCGGACTCAACGCACTCGCCGGAGTTCACCATGCTTGAGGTGTACCAGGCCTACACCGACTACGAGGGCATGGCGCAGCTGACCCGCACGCTGTATCAGACAGTGGCCCGCGACGTGTTCGGATCCACCACACTTCGACTCGCCGACGGCAGTGACTACGACATCGGCGGGCAATGGGCTCAAATCAGCCTGTTCGGCGCTGTCTCCAAGGCACTTGGCGAGGAGATCACTCCGCTGACGGGGCGTGCGGAGTTGCTCGGCCACGCCGGGCGAGTGGGCCTTACGTGCAATCCCGCTTGGCTACCCGGAAAGCTGGTTGAGGAGTTGTTCGAGCAACTCGTGGTACCAGAGCTGCACGCGCCGACCTTCGTCAAGGACTTTCCGGTGGACACCGCCCCGCTGACCCGGGAACACCGCAGCGCTGCGGGTCTGGCCGAAAAATGGGATCTCTACATCCGTTCTGTCGAGTCGGCCACTGCCTACTCAGAGCTAGTCGATCCGGTCGTGCAACGGGAGCGTTTCGAGGCTCAGGCCGCGCTCACGGCGGCGGGTGATGACGAGGCGATGCCGCTGGACGAGGAGTTCTTGACCGCCATGGAGTACGGAATGCCACCAAGTGGCGGCATGGGAATGGGGATCGACCGGCTGCTCATGGCGCTCACTGGTTCGGGTATCCGCGAGACCATCCTGTTTCCGCTGGTACGACCACAATAGCGGACGCCGATGACGGGTGATTTCGCAATCTGTACGGAAATGGGCTAACCTACTCCTTGTCGTTGTGGAGTCGTCGTGCGATGGCTCCGTCCACCACGTCCCTGAGGGAGGACGACGCGCATGGCGCAGAAGGTCACCGTAACCTTGGTCGATGACCTCGACGGAGGTACCGCCGAAGAGACCGTTGAGTTTGGTATCGACGGCGTGTCTTACGAGATTGATCTGTCGGCCGGTAACGCGGGGAAGTTGCGTGAATCACTGGCGGACTATGTCGGCAGCGCCCGCAAGTCGGGTGCAGCAGGCGGGCGTCGCAAGGTCGCGGGTACGGCTCGCCGGGCCAGTACCGGTGGCCGTGCGTCGGTGGACCGCGAGCAGAACGCTGCGATCCGCGAGTGGGCCCGCAAGAACGGTTACAATGTCTCTGATCGCGGCCGTATCCCGGCTGAGGTGTTAGACGCTTACCACAAGGGAAACTGAGCCCGTAGAACAACACATCGGTGCCGCCTGGGTAGCGGCACCGATGTGTTGTAAGGGGCTAGTGGTGCGATCCAGCAGGCTTAGTCCTTATGGTCCGCGCGACCGGGAATGAGTGCGTCGGCCATGGGGGCTTGCGGTCGCTTGAGTACCCGGACTCCGTAGACGTAAGTGAGCGCGCCGCCGAGGTAGCCGCCGGCAAGGAGTAACACCCAGGAGATGATACCGACGGTCAAAGCTAACGAGATGACCTTGCCGGTTGAGTAACCAGCCAACTGCAACTTGAATGCCCAAGCGAACAGACCGGTGGCGCTGGACATCAGAGTCAGGTGCCACCAGCCGAGCGTGCGCGCAGGCGCATCTGCCGGAATACTGAACAGGTCCACCAGGCCGGTGATGATCGTCGGTATGGCGGCGATGAGGCCGACTCCGATCGTGATCACGGACGCCGTGGCCATCGCGGCTTGCTGGAACCCGGCCGCACCGGCCACGAGCATCGCGACGCCAGCGGTATAGGCGCCGATACCGATGTCGGTCAGCGGCGCATGCGCAGGCTTGCCCGCGAAACCCTTCACCAGACTTACCATCGGGCGGCTCCCTCCGTCGATGTGAATACCGCGGCGGGCAGTGTTACCCGCATCACAGTGATCGTTGCCCGGAAGGCAGCGGTTCATCAATCTGCGCAACCGACCCCGATCGGGGGGTCGTTAGAACACTGTCACGCACTCACGAGCGCACGAGCAGAGCGCCAGGGTCGATGCGCATCCGCATTCCGTGCGCTTCGCCCACCGGATCGCCGTCGAGTTGCGCCTGCTGGGCAGTGTCCGAGCTGATGATGACGTCGCGGCCCTGCCAGTGCTGCACTATTCGATGGCCCTCGCGGCGGCGGGCGAGCACCCGGGCAGTCACCGCCAGCCAGCCGATAATTCCTCGCGGCCCTATGGTCACCACATCCAGCAGCCCGTCATCGACCCTGGCCGCCGGCATCAATACCAGGCCGCCGAGAAGCCGTCCGCAGTTGCCGACTATCACCGCTCGGACTCGCCGGGGCGACTCGATCCGGCCGTCGACCGCGAGGGTGATGTCGGCTCGCAGACCTTTCAGCGCGCGCGCTCCCGAGACGACATAGGCCAGTGAGCCCAGCCTGGCCTTCAATTCGTGCGGTGCGCCGGACATGATTGCCGCGTCGAAGCCCATCCCGGCCATCACCAGAAACACGTGCTCTTCGGCCTCATTGTCGATGAGCACCCACCCGACGTCGATCGCGCGGGTTTTCCCGCACAATGCAATCCGGGTGGCTGCAACGAGGTCTCGCCGCGCAATGGCGAGGTTGCGGGCCAGTAGGTTGGCAGTGCCGGCTGGCAGTAAACCCATCGGGGTACCCGATCCGGCGAGGACGTGCGCCACATGGCGAACCGTGCCGTCGCCGCCACAGGCGAGCACCACATCGGCACCCGCTGCCAGCGCAGCCGCGGTCTGGCCCTTACCCGGGTCATCAATGGTGGTCTGCAGCCACAGCGGCGGCTGCCATCCCAACTCCAGGCACACCGCAGTGATCTGAATCCGCAGCTGCAGCGGGTCTCTGACGCGGACCGGATTGACCACCACCGCCGGCAGCCGGCGCTCCGGAGGCGAGTGCGCCGGCTCGGGTATCACAAACGATGAAGATACGGGGTACGACTGGGTTAAGCCCGATCGAGCGTGCCGAAGATACAGGCCCGTTCGGAATCTTTGATTCGCGGGCAGCTGGCGCAGGGACGCTCGACTCCGGGCAGGGCATAGAGAAAGCAGCATGAGCCGCGTAGCCGGGTCCAGTGCGTGCGGCCGCGGTCATCAGTCAACTCGCGGATCGTTGACGCCGAGGTGAGCGGTTTCTCGCCATCGGCGAGCACCAGCCGCGCATCGGCGGCACCGGCCCGCGGTGACCCGAACGAGCGTCCTGCGAGCAGCAGGGCGCTGTCCAGCACGTCGGTCACCGCCGCCCACTGGGTGCGCGATCCGAAACGCACCATCGGGCCGTACACCGTGAGGAAGTGGGTGGCGTGGGCGATCACTTGACGGCGCAGTACCGTCCCCAGCGCGGCCTCGTCAGACACCGGCACGGCATCGGGATGTCCCGCGTCCGGATCATCGGGCAGGCACCAGAATCGGCCCGGCTGCAGCGCCACCTCTGCCACCGCCGCTGGGCCGAGCCGGAAGCTGAGCTGCCGCAGCGACAGCGAGGGCACCCGCCGGGCGCTGTGGAACAGCACCGCGCCGAGGTAGCTCGGGACGACCAGATACCACTGCAGCACATAGCCGCCGGTGATTTTCTCTGGAACCTGAGCCTGTCCCGGGGCGTGCGACTGCTGCTCGGCTAGCTGTTGGGCGACCTGTTCCCGCCAGCGTGGAAAGAAGTCCGAATCCGCCAGGGCGTGGTCACACCTGATCCACTGGACGCTGTGGGCGTCGGCCAAGTCCGACATCCGGTCGAAGGTCCGGAAAGACAACAGCTTCACCGCACGGTCCGCCGTGGCTATTGACGCGGCTAGTGGATGCGCATAGCTCGGGTGCACCGCAGCTGGCGACTCGCCCACTGGAACCACGGCTTGCGGCACAGCCTCTCCTCTACGTTCGTGGATCTGGCGACTGCCTAGTCGGTCGAGCTGCATCAGCCTCGACGCGCCAGGTGCAGCCTAAACAGGGTTGCCTTACCTAATGCGGAGCAAACCTAGCAGTCTGAATCCCCGTGGGCACCCTGCGCTATCCGAGACCACCCGAGCGAGTCGCGCTCACCCCTAATGGAGGCGTTCACCAAGAGCGGACAAGGCCGCTCGCTATGGAATCCTGGCCGGTGGTGACACGTTGCAGCAAGAGTTGGGCAGCAGTTCGACAGCGAGCAGGACCGTCTGCCAGCTACAGTGACAGTACGGACTGTCTGACCCAGTACCGGCTGCGCCGCGATGGCGCAGCAGTCAGGAGTGCACCATGTTTGAAAGGTTCACCGACCGCGCGCGGCGGGTGGTTGTCCTGGCTCAAGAAGAGGCCAGGATGCTCAACCACAACTACATCGGCACCGAGCACATCCTGCTGGGTCTGATTCACGAGGGCGAGGGCGTAGCCGCCAAGGCCCTCGAATCGCTGGGAATCGCCCTGGAAGGGGTGCGCCAGCAGGTCGAGGAGATCATCGGCCAGGGCCAGCAGGCGCCGTCGGGTCACATCCCATTCACCCCCCGCGCCAAGAAGGTGCTGGAGCTGTCACTGCGCGAGGCGCTGCAGCTCGGCCACAACTACATCGGCACCGAGCACATCCTGCTCGGGCTCATCCGTGAAGGTGAGGGTGTGGCCGCGCAGGTGCTGGTCAAGCTCGGCGCTGACCTCAACCGGGTGCGCCAGCAGGTTCTCCAGCTGCTGTCGGGCTACCAGGGCAAGGAGCCTGCGGAGTCCGGCTCAGGGCGGGGCGAGGGCACTCCGTCGTCGTCGCTGGTGCTCGACCAGTTCGGCCGTAACCTCACCGCCAGCGCTCGCGAGGGCAAGCTGGATCCGGTGATCGGGCGCGGCAAGGAGATCGAGCGGGTCATGCAGGTGCTGTCGCGGCGCACCAAGAACAACCCGGTGCTCATCGGCGAAGCCGGCGTCGGCAAGACCGCCGTCGTCGAAGGGCTCGCGCAGAACATCGTCAAGGGCGAGGTGCCCGAGACGCTCAAGGACAAGCAGCTCTACACCCTGGACCTGGGCTCACTGGTGGCCGGCTCCCGGTACCGCGGTGACTTCGAAGAGCGCCTGAAGAAGGTGCTCAAAGAGATCCGCACCCGCGGCGACATCATCTTATTCATCGACGAGATGCACACCCTGGTCGGCGCTGGTGCCGCCGAGGGCGCAATCGACGCCGCGTCGATCCTCAAGCCGATGCTGGCCCGTGGCGAGCTACAGACCATCGGTGCCACCACGCTCGACGAGTACCGCAAGTACGTCGAGAA
>JAICHZ010000245.1 GCA_025924655.1 Pseudonocardiaceae bacterium
AGCTCTGGGTGTCGCCGTGCAGCACTTCGACGTCCTCGAAGGGAACGCCCAGTTTGTGCGCAATGAGCTGGCTCCAGGCCGTCTCGTGGCCCTGGCCGTGGGGTGAGGTGCCGGTGACGACCTCGACCTTCCCGGTGGCCAGCATCCGGATGCTGGCGTGCTCCCAGCCACCGGCGCTTGCACCAAGCGCGCCGAGCAGGCGAGACGGTGCAAGGCCACACACCTCGGTATAGGTCGAGATGCCGATGCCCAGCTCCAGCGAGTCGTGCGCCTCCCGGCGACGCCGCTGCTCGGCGCGCAGGCCGTCATAGTCGAACAGCTCCTTGGCGCGCGCAGTGGCCGCCTCGTAGTTGCCCGAGTCGTAAGTCAGCCCGGCTGCGTTGGTGTAGGGGAACTCGTCATATTGGATCCAGTTCTGCTCACGCAGCTCCAGTGGATCCCGGCCCAGCTCGACGGCGAGTTCATCCATGATCCGTTCGATGGCGAAGGTGGCTTCTGGCCGCCCGGCTCCCCGGTATGCATCGGTCCACGTCTTGTTCGTAAACACGTCGGTGCAGGTGAACTTGTATGCCGGGATCTTGTAAATAGCCGGTAAGATAAAGCCACCGAATGGCGGGCACGCCGGGCTGAGCAGCCCCAAGTAGGCACCCATGTCGGCGGTCAGCTCGCCCTTCAGCGCGGTGACCGTGCCATCCTTCTTGGCCGCGATCGTGATGTCCTGGATCTGGTCACGACCGTGGTGCCCGGACACCATGGACTCCGACCGCGTCTCAGTCCACTTCACCGGCTTGCCCATCCGCCGAGCGACTAGCACGCTGAGGAACTCCTCCGGTATCACCTGGAGCTTGCCGCCGAACCCACCGCCGACGTCCGGTGCGATGACCCGGATCTTGTGCTCAGGCAGCCCCAGACTCAGCGCGGTCATCGTCTTGACAATGTGCGGCACCTGAGTGGACGACCACATGGTCAGCTGTTCGCCGGTCGGATCGACCACGACGGAGCGTGGCTCCATGAATGCGGGAATCAGTCGCTGCTGGCGGAACCGGCGCTTAACGACGATCGAATCAGCGTCGGCCTCGGCCGCGGCGATCACCTCATCGGCGTTGCCACCAGTGCCGGCCGTGGCTGAATCCAAAGAGAAGAAGGCCCACTTGTTGCTGCCGTAGTCCGGATGCACCACCGTTGAGTCGGTCAACGCCGCTTCCATGTCCAGCACCGGCTCCAGGGGGTCATAGCCGACCTGGATGGCATCGGCAGCGTCCCTGGCAGCGGCCGCGCTACGGGCAACCACCACGGCCACGATCTCACCGGCGAAGCGGACCGTGTCGCTCGCAATCGACACATGCCGCGGCGGTGTGGCATCGGCATTGATTGGGAAGACGCACGGCAGGCTGGACTGCTCGGCGTCCAGGTCAGCGCCGGTGTAAACGGCGTTGACGCCGGGCAGCTGCTTGGCCGCCTCAATATCAATCCCGGTGATCGTGGCGCTGGCGAACGGGCTGCGCACCATAGCGAGGTGCAGCATCCCCGGTAGCGTGATGTTGTCCGTCCAGCGGGTCCGCCCGGTGATCAGCCGAGCGTCCTCTTTGCGCTTGCGGGCCCGGCCGAACTCGGCGGTCGGAGGCTGCGCGGTGGTGGTCATCAGTTACCCCCTCCGGCGACGGTGCTGGGCTGCCGTGCGGACACCTCGTCGGGCGCGCTTGCGGCCGGCTTCATCTTCTGCGCCGCGTCGAGCACGGCTCGCACGATATTCTGATAACCGGTGCAGCGGCAGAGGTTGCCCTCCAGTCCCTCGCGCACCTTCTGTTCGTCCGGATCGGGATCGTCGCCGAGCAGGTCGATCGCCTGCATGATCATGCCGGGGGTGCAGAAACCACACTGGAGCGCATGATTGTCGTGGAAAGCCTGCTGCATCGGGTGTAGCTGTCCATCGCGAACCAGGCCTTCGATCGTGGTGATCTCACTACCGTCAACCTGGATCGCGAAAATCGAGCAGGACTTCACGCTCCGACCGTTGAGGTGCACGGTGCACGCTCCACAGTTGCTGGTGTCGCAGCCGACCACGGTTCCAATTTTTCCCAGCTTTTCCCGCAGGTAATACACCAGGAGAGTTCGTGCTTCGACGTCGTCGACGTAGGAGACGCCGTCAACCATGACAGTGATGCGTGCCACGCGCCAACTCCTCGTCCGGTCGGATCTGCCGACCGCTTATGGTGGGCGATCCCGGCACTCAAGTCACCGGGAAACCGCCACGACGATGTGGCGGCTGTCACCCATCCCACCGCGCATGCCACACCGCCGCAACGGGAGCCGCAGGCTAGAAAACCGCAGCTCAGACAACCGGTGACCGGTTCACCACCGAGGACCGCAATTGCGCATCGTCATCGGGAAAATTTCCGCGAATGCGGACGACCAACTCACAAATCCGTTATCGCGCGCAACCCGAATGGGTGATTTAGGTCGCTGCGCGCACCGCGTTTCCAAACCAACGCCGTGGGCGCTTCGCGCCGCCCAGAGGGCTGAAATGCGTCCTGGGCGGCGGTATGGCCCTCGTCCTCGAGTGGGGAACAGCCTGCGTGCGCCGAGTTCGACAGGAGGGCTGCGCAGGCGGCGGTCGAATACAAGGATGCGGGCTACACCAGGGTGCAGGGTTGGATCGACTCCGCACGCAACAATTTGCGCACCGACGCAGCACGCCGGATCGCCGACGCCGCCCTGTGCACATCCCCCCTCGCCTGGCGGGGTCGCTGCGCACTACGCCGCGAGTCCGCGGCCGGCGGCGGGTGGCTCACTCGGTCGGGCAGCAGGTCGCTGCTCGCAGCCTCGGGGTGATCCGCTTCTCCAAGCCGAACGGTTCGTAGTGTTGATACAGGACGCTGTCGAAGGCCGCGGCGATGTCCTCGGTGTCCCAGCCCGCACAACGCAGAACCGGCTCCTTGATCGCTGGCTGGCGCACGATGTGCAATTGATCGCCGGTGCACCGGATGAGCTGCCCGGTGATCCCCGCGGCGAGATCTGACAGCAGGTAGGTGACCAGCGGCGCTACCCGGTCGGGGGTGCGCTCGCGGGTACAGCGCGACTGGGCGGCCGGGGAACGCTCCACCAGGCGGGTCCAGGCCAGCGGGCAGACGCCGTTAACCCGGATCCCCACCTCCTCCAGATCCAGCGCCCACGCGTAAGTCAGCGACGCAACCGCGCCTTTGGAGGCCGAGTAGGCACCCGCGCGACGCTGACCGAACGACGAGCCTGACGAGATGTTGACGATCGATCCGGCGCCTTGGGCGCGCATCACCTTGACGGCCGCGAGACCACAATAAAGCGTGCCCAAGACGTTGACCTCGATGACGTCGCGGGCGCAGTGCACGTCCTCTTCCCACGGTAGTACCTCGTGCGGGCCGAGTGCGGCATTGTTCACCAGACCGTCGATCCGGCCGAACTGTTCCAGGCACTGCGCCACGATCTCGCTGGCCTGACCGGGATCGCGAACCGACGCCGCGTTGGCCACCGCCCGGCCGCCCAGCTCGACGATCCGGTCTGCGACCTTCTCGGCCTGTTCAGCGTCGACGTCGTTGACCACGACGCACGCTCCAGACTGGGCGGCGTGGCGCGCATAAGCTTCGCCTAGACCGCGACCAGCTCCGGTGATAACGATCGCCTTGCCGTCGAGAACGCCCATCGGTGCCCGCCCTTCGGGGTGACCGGACCTGATGGACCGGCGGTTGCCATCAGTCTGCGGTGGCAACGGCACCAGGACAGGTCAAGGCTCCATGAAGGGTTGCAGCCGTTCGCCGAGCGGGCTAGGGCCGATCGGCCCAACGGGTCCGGTGAGCTATTCAACCGTGAGAATCAGCGGGCCGTCCTCGGTGATGGCGACCGAGTGCTCCCAGTGCGCGGCACGGCAGCCGTCCACGGTCACCACCGTCCAGCCGTCGCCGAGTTCCTCGGTCTTGTCACTGCCCGCGGTGAGCATCGGCTCGATCGCCAACGCCATGCCGGGCACCAACCGGGGGCCGCGACCGGGGCGCCCCACATTGGGCAGAAATGGGTCCATGTGCATGGCGGTACCGATCCCGTGGCCACCATAGTCGGCGATGATCCCGTACGACGTCCCGTGCGCGGCGCTGGCGGCCAGCGCCGTGGACTCCACTGCATGGGAGATGTCGGTCAGCCTGCCACCGGGTCGCGCCACCGCGATTCCGGCTTCCAGCGCCGCCCGGCAGGCCGTAGAAAGCTTGCGATCGGCCCGCACAACGGTTCCCACGTGCACTGTCACTGCGGCATCGCCGTGCCAGCCCTCGAGGATCGCACCACAGTCCAGAGACAGCAGGTCGCCATCGGCGAGCACCTGCTCGCGACTGGGGATGCCGTGGACCACCTGCTCGTTGACCGAGCTGCAGATCGACCCCGGGAAACCGTGATAGCCCTTGAACGACGGTATCGCCCCAGCGTCGCGGATCGACTGCTCCGCCAGCTCATCAAGCTCACCGGTGCTCACCCCGGCGCGAGCATGACATTCGAGCAAGCGCAGTGTCCGGGCCACCACCGCTCCGGCGGCGCGCATCGCCTCGATTTCACCTGGGGACTTCAGCTCGATGCTGGCCTTGCCCCGTAACCGTCGCACCACAGCACGCACCCCGCCCCCGGTCATCGCACGCTCGTCACGCCCGCGTTCGCAAGGCGTGCAGCGCCCGGGCCGTGACCTCTGGCACCGAACCGACTGCCGGCACGGTGACCAGCCGATCAGCATAGAAGCTCAGCAGCGGCGCGGTCTCCTCGCGATAGAGCTGCTGGCGGTGCCGGATCACGTCTTCGGTGTCGTCGTTGCGCCCGCGGGCCAGCAGCCGCGCCACCAGCTGATCCTCCGGTACGTCGAACTCCAGCACCGTGTCGATCTCGCAGTCACGCTCGCGCAGGAGATTTTCCAGCACCTCGGCCTGGCCGACCGTACGAGGAAATCCGTCGAGCAGAAATCCTGTCTGGCACACGTCATCGGTAAGCCGCTGCTCGACCATCGCGTTGGTGACCTCGTCGGGCACCAACGCACCGGCATCCAGGTACCGCTTGACCTTTTGACCTAGCTCGGATCGACGGTCGACATGCGCCCGGAACAGATCTCCAGTCGAGATGTGCGCCACCCCGAGCTCCACGCTCAGCAGGGCGGCCTGAGTTCCCTTGCCCGCGCCTGGAGGACCGACGATGAGGATCCGCACTAGCGCAGGAACCCTTCATAGTTGCGCTGCATCAGCTGGCTTTCGATCTGCTTCACGGTATCCAGGCCCACCCCGACCATGATCAGCACCGCGGTGCCGCCGAAGGGGAAGTTCTGGTTCTGACCGTTACCCGTCAGGTCGAGGAACAAGTTGGGCAACACTGCCACAATGCCCAAATACAGCGAACCAGGCAAGGTGATACGGCTCAGTACAAAGCTCAGGTACTCGGAGGTGGGGCGGCCGGGTCGGATGCCCGGAATGAAACCGCCGAACTTCTTCATCTCCTCAGCTCGTTCTTCGGGATTGAACGTGATCGCCACGTAGAAGTAAGTGAAGAAGATGATCATCAAGAAGTACAGCCCGATGTGTATCCAGCTCGACTGGTCGACCAGGTAGCGAGTGATGAACGTCTGGAACCAGCTCGGTTTGCTGGTGGGCGAGCTGGTCAGCCTCGCGATGAGATCGGGCAGGTACAGCAGCGACGACGCGAAGATGACCGGGATGACACCGGCTTGGTTCACCTTCAGCGGCAGGTAGGTGGAGGTGCCGCCGTACATCCGGCGGCCGATCATCCGCTTGGCGTACTGCACCGGGATCCGTCGCTGGCCCTGCTCGACGAACACGACACTGGCGATGATCGCTAGACCGAACAAGCACACCAGCAGGAATACCAGCAGGCCCTGCGAGTCCAGGATGTTCTTGCCCTCTGCGGGGATCCG
>JAICHZ010000246.1 GCA_025924655.1 Pseudonocardiaceae bacterium
CGTCGCAGATGTACACGCCGGGTCCAGCGATGAGCTTTTTGACCTGCTTCTGACTCTTCCCGCAGAAGGAACACTTCAACAGGTCGCCGCCGTCACCGATCCGTGCCATGGGCGCTGGCCTCTCGTCCTTCCCGGCGCGTGGTGTGCAGCGCGCCTGGCTGCGTGTGTGCTTGACGTTACCCGTCCGACCCCACCATGCGGGAGGATCAGCCTTCCTGACATTGGCCGGCGAACGCGACTGCGCTGCTCGCTCGGCGTGTCACGCTACACAGGGTCAGCTTCTGATCGCGGAGAGCTTCCGAATTTGGGTGATATCGTCAATGATCCCGTACGCCTTGGCCTCCGGGGAGGTCAAAATCTTGTCCCGGTCGATATCGGCGCGGATACGCTCTTCGGGCTGACCGGTGTGGTGGGCCAGGGTAGCCTCCAGCAGGCGGCGCATCCGCTGGATTTCGGCGGCCTGAATCTCCAGGTCCGAAACCTGCCCGAAAACCCCCTCGGTGGCCGGCTGGTGGATGAGGATCTGGGCATTAGGAACCGCCATCCGTTTACCCGGAGTACCTGCGGCGAGCAGCACCGCAGCAGCTGAAGCGGCCTGGCCGAGGCAGACCGTGTTGATTTCCGGTCGAATGTACTGCATCGTGTCATATATCGCCGTCATCGCGGTGAACGACCCGCCCGGTGAATTGATGTAAATCCAGATATCGCGATCCGGATCGGCGGACTCCAGCACCAGCAACTGCGCCATGGTGTCGTTGGCCGAGGTGTTGTTGATTTGTTCGCCGAGGAAGATGATGCGCTCCTCGAACAGCTTGTTGTACGGGTTGGATTCCTTGACCCCGTAGCTGGTGCGCTCGATGAACGAGGGCAGGACGTAGCGCGACTGGGGCAGGTAGTTTTGGGACAGGTGATTTTGGGGCATGCGATCGTGCGGCATAGCGCCTCCGGACAGGTGATTCATCGGGGCTCCTTGAAGCTTCTACAGGCTCGCGTCGGGCAACGAGTTGGCGCGGGTCAGGACGTAGTCGACGAAGCCGTACTCGCGGGCCTCTTCCGCGGTGAACCAGCGGTCCCGGTCGGAGTCGGCGATGATCCGATCTACCGGCTGGCCGGTCTGCTCGGCGATGAGCTCTGCCATCTCACGCTTGTGCTTGATCAACATGTCCGCCTGGATCGCGATGTCCGCCGCTGTGCCGGACACGCCCGCTGACGGCTGGTGCATGAGAATCCGGGCATGCGGCAGGGCGTATCGCTTGCCTCGGGTACCCGCGGACAACAGGAACTGCCCCATCGAGGCGGCCAAGCCCATCGCGTAGGTCGCCACGTCGGGCTCGATCAGGTGCATCGTGTCGTAGATGGCCATCCCTGCGGTGACCGAGCCGCCCGGCGAGTTGATGTAGAGCCTGATGTCCTGGTCGGGATCCTCCGCCGACAGCAGCAAGAGCTGAGCGCAGATCTGGTTGGCGATGTTCTCCTCAACCTGGGATCCGAGCACGATGATGCGCTCTCGGAGCAGCCGCTCGTACACCGAGTCCGTCAGGTTGAGGCCAGCCGTGGCGGCCCGCATCGTGGGAGCGCCCGGCAGCGGCCTGGCCGAAGCGATGTGGTCGGAGGTCACGTGTGCCTGCCTTCTGTCATCAGGGCCACCTGCGGTTGGGTAAGGGTCCGGCTGGGAGATCTATCCGAACTCCGACGCGGTGGACACTGCCGACCCTAACGAAGGAGAGCACCGACTACTTCCTGGCGCGCCCACAGTTCGCTCAGAGCGTTACGACATCGGCAGCCGGATCACCGGGCGGTCATCGGGTGCCCCTGGCCCGCCGAGTCGATCAGCGAGTCGATGTCGACCGTATTTCCGCTGGCGTCGGTGATGGTGGCCTGGCTGAGCACAGCGGCCAGCGCCTTGCCGCGGCGGACGTCAGCGTAGACAGTGCCCAACTCGCCAGCTTCCTGAAGCTGCAGGGCGTAGTCATTGGGACTGACGCCCTGGCGCTGCGCTTGGTACATGATGCGCTCGCTGAGCTCGTTGTCGGTGACCGAGACATCTTCAGTATCGGCGATCGCGTCGAGCAGGAGTTGCGCCTTGACCGTCTCCTGCGCCGCGTTGCGCAGGTCGGTGTCGAACTGCTCGCGGGTATGGCCCTGTTGCTCCAGCCACTGGCCCAGACGCGCCTCATTGTGTTCGAAGGCGTGCAGGGCTTCGTGCTTACGCGACTCGAGCTCAGAGTCGACGATCGCCGCCGGCAAGGGGACCTCGGTGGTCTCAAGCAGAATCTTGAGGATCTTGTCTCTAGCTTGGGCACCTTGCTGCATCGCTTTGACCCGGCCAAGCCGCGTGCGAAGGTCAGCGCGCAGCTCGTCGATGGTGTCGAATTCACTGGCGAGCTGGGCAAACTCGTCGTCGGCTGCGGGCAACTCTCGCTCTTTCACCGCTTGGATCTTCGCCGTGACCTCCGCCTGGCGCCCGGCATACTCTCCGGCGGCCAGAACGGCGCTGACCGTTCGCTCGTCTCCCTGCGAGGCGCCAACCAGCGCGTCGTCGATGCCCTCCATGAGCTGACCGGAGCCAACCTCGTAGGAAAGATCAGTGGTCGCCAAGTCTGCGACCTCCGCGCCATCGACGGTCGCCGAGAGGTCCAGCGAAACGAAGTCACCCTGCTGGATGGGACGCTCGACGGTGGTCAGCGTGCCGAAGCGGGTACGGAGCCCGTCCAGCTGTTCGTCGACCTCCGCGTCGGTCACCGCGACGTCGTCGACGGACACCGCTAGCTCGTTGAAGGCCGGCATCTCGATCTTCGGACGGACGTCGACCTCAGCGGTGAACGCGACGTGGTCCCCATCCTCGACCTCGGTGACCTCGATCTCCGGACGGCCCAGTGGGTGAACCTCACCCGCCCGGACGATCTCGGCGTACTTCGCCGACACCATCCCGCTGACCACTTCTTCGAGCACCACACCGCGACCCAGCCGCTGCTCCAAGATCCGGGCAGGCGCCTTGCCCGGCCGGAATCCCGGAATGTTGACCTGATGGGCGATCTTCCGGTACGCGCGGTCGAAGTCTGGCTTCAGCTCGTCGAACGGCACCTCGACGTTGATTTTCACCCGCGTCGGGCTGAGTTGTTCGACGGTGCTCTTCACGAAGTACTCCTCAAGGAAAGACGGGACGGGCCGGCACAGCCCCGGCCGGGCAGTAGGTGGAACAAGTCTAGGCGAGCGCTCCGATCTGGCCGCTGCGGGAGCCGCATCAGGCCCTAGTCGTTCATTGCCCGTCGTGTCTCTCGACGGTGTAGAGCCGGACCTCGATGCCGTCAGGATCATGCACACCGGCGATCACCCAGCCGATATGGCCCACAACGATGCCGCCGTGCGGCTCGCCGAGCCTGTCCAACCGATCCCGCCACTGCTGCAGGTCGGAGTGGGTCGGCACCGCCGAACAAGATCGAGCACGCGCTGATACCAGGCGCGGCTGCGTTCGACATTGCTCACAGGCAACTTGACGTGATGAAAACCGGCCAGCGCACTCATCGGCGAATCCGCTCGCTAGAGCTAACTCTAGAAGAGAGTACAAGCCTGGCCGAACGGCCGGCATCGCCTCCGCCCTTGATGACCGACCCGTCGCCCCGAATCACGACCTCGACGCAGTCCTGGCGGATCCATGCCGGTTAGGTACGGCATCGGTCATACCTCACCGCTGACAAAAAGGGCTGATGGGTAACACTGCCGCCCTCGGATCTGCTTCGCGGGACGCCGGCGCAACGCCGGTGCATCCGGCCATGACAAGTAGCCGGGTACAAGATGTTAGATCGACAGCCCCGGTACAGGAACTAGACATCCCTTCTACTGCATCAGACAAGTGGGGGGCAACACGACTCGGCACGGGCATTGGCGCCCGCGGCGAATGGTTGCGTCGCGTGTTTCGACCACGGCCATTTGCGCCAGGGGCGCGCTTGAGCTGGGGTTAAGGGTGTAGTCGGAGGGGCGGGTTAACAGAGCCTGAAGGACCCGAAGGGAAAGTTGTCGGGTAGCAAGCGTCGTTCGCAGGCTTGCCGTCGTCGCTACCGACGAGGGTGTCATTGCCTGCGCCGCCGACAAGGATGTCGTTGCCGCCGCCGCCATAGATGATGTCATCGCCGCCGCCAGAGAGATAGTCGTTGGCCGCGCCGCCGCAGATGACGTCTGAACCGGAAGTGCCTACGGGATTTTGGCTGGTGGTGGCGTTGGGGTTACCGATGGTGCAGTTGCGCGGTCGTTCGTTGTTGCCTTGACCGCAGTCGCCGTCTGCACCCACTGATCTCAAGGAAGTCGCCGGGGATCTACACCAAGATCAATTGCTTCGACCGGTTGGGATCAAGAAGTGGTGCGAGTTTCGCGCAGACCGCGGTGGACACCTGGGGCCCGGACCACAACACCCTCCGCCTTCGGCTGGGTCCCGAACGAGCCGGGCGCACGTTGATTGTGTGTTGAGGAGGTGTCAGATCGTCTGTGTACAAGATCAGGGATCACTGATAGGAGTACGCAGCGTGACCGTGACTGAAGATCAGCGGTGAGGTCTCCCCGTGGGTGTGCCGAGTGTGGAGACGTCACCCTCGGCCCGGCAGGCGATCAACGAAATGCTCGACGCCGGTCGGCTGGACAGGATGATGGATCAAATCGACCGGGAGGGATTGCGGCTGACCGGGTCGGGTGGATTTCTGCCCAAGCTGATCAAAGCGGTGCTCGAACGGGGCCGGGCCACCGAGCAGACCGAGCACCTGGGTTACGAGAAGGGCGACCCGGCCGGGCGTGGCAGTCGAACTCGCGCAACGGCACTACGCCCAAGACCGTGGCCATCGAGGTCGGCGACATTCGGTTGGACGTGCCGCGAGACGTATCGCCCGACACGCCGACCTCGACGTCACTTTGAGCATCTACGCCCACCGACCTCGACGCCATGCGCGAGCGCTCGACAACATCGAGTGGGAGAACCTGTGAGTAGTCGTTGCTACACGGTCTCTACCTTCGACCCCATGCCGATCTTGCGTCGACCTGTTTTTATCTGGTCGGGGTGGCGGGATTCGAACCCACGGCCCCTCGCTCCCAAAGCGGTGCCCGGAGGTCCAGCAGCGTCCGCCACCTGCTGGTGGGTGTCCATGAGGATGCGGCGCAGTGCCCACTCGTTCGCTGTCGTTGCTGTCAGATTCCGCTGTCAAGATCACGTAGATTGATCAGCGTGATCAACCCGTGGAGCGGCTATCTGACTAACGTCCCGGACCGCTGGTTACCGCGTCAACCTCAGCGGTCGCTTCGACCCTAAAGTCTGGTTTGGTCTCGTTTGGGTGATTTGACGCGTCTTGACTCATGTCAAGGCGCTCTGAGCCGATGTTGTTTGTGTCGGGTCGGGGGTCAGGTTCGGGTGGGTCCGTGCAAGCTGCATCTAAGCGCAGCAAGTCTGGTCCCACCCGGACCAAATCGGTGCTACTCAAAAGCTATGGCGAAGATCTCCTACCAGCCTGACCAGCGGCGAGGGCAGCCTCGGCAGACGGTGTGCGGTCGGTGAGGAAGGTCGCCCATATGCACCGTTGTGGTGGTGGATGTTGCGGGCAGGGGTTGCCGTTTGGGGGTCGTTGCTACACGACTGCTACATGGTCGATCGCTGACCGTCCCTTATCTGCTGTATGGACACTGTTTGCAACAGCGCAGGCGTGGAGGGCGTCGGTCAAGTTGTGGTGCAAGTCAAACGTTGCTTCTAGGGTAGCGATGTGCAGTGCAGGGATGGCTTGGGAATTAGAGTCGACTACGACTGCCATGAGACCGCCGCCACTAATGTCATGCGTATAACGAGCTTCGAGAAGGGTGTACAGACCGGCCGCATC
>JAICHZ010000247.1 GCA_025924655.1 Pseudonocardiaceae bacterium
CTGACGAAACTGCAGTCCGCCGCACCGCCGATGTCGCCACAGTCCGTGCAGCGGGTGCTCGACGAGCAGCTCGGCTCGGGGTGGCGTCGCCGCTTCGCCGAGTTCTCCGACGAACCTACCGCGGCCGCCAGCATTGGGCAGGTACACCGGGCGGTGTGGCATGACGGCCGTGACGTCGCGGTCAAGGTGCAGTATCCGGGCGCCGGCGAGGCACTGCGCTCGGACTTGCGACAGCTGCAGAGGTTCAGCCGGCTGTTCCAGGCGATCGTTCCTGGCCTGGAGGTCAAACCACTGCTCACCGAGTTGCGCGACCGGATGGTCGAGGAGCTCGACTACCGCGACGAGGCCGATAACCAGCGCATATTCGCTGCCGCGTTCCGTGGCCACCCCGACATCGCAGTGCCCTCAATCATCGCCAGCTCGCCGAAGGTGATGGTGTCGCAGTGGGTCGCGGGAACCCCGCTGGCAGAGATCATCCGCAGTGGCTCGCGGATCGAGCGAGACGACATCGGTACCAAGCTGTCGCTGTTCCACTCCTCGGCCCCCACCATCACCGGGTTGCTGCACGCAGACCCTCACCCAGGCAACTTTCTGCGGCTAAACGACGGGCGGCTGGGGGTACTGGACTTTGGCGCCGCGGCGAAGCTACCCGGCGGACCCCCGCGCACCCTGGGGGTCGCGACCCGGCTGGCCGTCGAGGAGCGGTCCGCGGAGCTGCTCGAGCTGCTGCGCTCGGAGGGCTTCATCCGGCCGGGCATGCAGCTACAGGCCGAGGACGTGCTGGCTTACCTCAGCCCCTTCGCCGATCCGGTACGCACCGACACCTTCCACTTCACCCGGGCCTGGATGCAAGCTCAAGCCGAGCGCGTCGGTGACTTCTCCGGCCCGGACTTCCGGACCGGGCGAGCGCTGAACCTGCCGCCCAGCTACCTGCTGATCCACCGGGTGAGCACCGGGACATTCGGCGTCCTGTGCCAGCTCGACGCCACAGTGCCGCTGCGCGGGATCGCGCAGCGCTGGCAACCGGGTTTCGCCGGCTGAGCATGCAATGCCGACTACACGCTTGCCTGCGTCGGTTCCCGCTTCACCTCATCATTGACGATGCGCCTGTCGCGCAGCCGAACGCATGATAGCGACCATTTCACCGTCGTTTATGACTAGATCCAGACCGTGGAGGACCGGAAACTCGACTCTGCCCATCTGATACGCCTTGGTGATGTCCTTGAGCTGGATCATTCCGCTCCTTCACTGCAGTTTCACCCGCCGCGCAGGACCGATGTGCCAACGAGGTCCGGTCCAATTCTGCGGCGGCGACCTCAAGCGCGCGTTAACTTGAGCGCGGTGTGAGCCTGGACACGCTATCGACTTCCCAGCGCACACAGCGGGGCAGCGACGAATCACGCATGGTGAAGAAAATCGAGAATTCGCTGGGAATTCGCTGGACGCCTTGCCCGCGGCGCCGCTGAACGGTTATGCCTGAGGAGTGTCCTGGAGGGGCAACGGAGTGTCACGCAATTGGACGAGGGTCAGCCGATGAGCCTGCGAGAGGCGTTACTCATCGCGCTGCGCGGGTTAGGTGCACACCGGCTGCGCTCCGCGCTGACCATGCTTGGCCTGATCATCGGAGTCTCGGCGGTGATCTTGCTGGTCGCCTGCGGCCAAGGGGTGCAGAACTCGGTCGATGCGCGCATCGAACCGATCGCCAACAACATCACCATCGTGCCGCAGGCCGCCAACCTGCCTGATGGGCCGCCCGCGCAGAACCTGACCGACGCCGACGCCGACGCGCTGGCGAACGCACCTGCCGTGGCCACCGTCACTCCAGCCTCCACCGGCACAGCGCCGATCGTGAGCAGCAGCGTCACGCTCCTGTCGGCGACCACGATCGGCACCACCGACATCTGGGCCAAGACGAACAACCGAGACTTTCGGGCGGGATCGTTCTTCGACGCAGCGCAGTACCGTTCCAGCGCCAGGGTGGTGGTCCTGGGCCCCACCGTCGCGACCACCTTGTTCGGTGGGCCCGCAGCGGCGCTGGAGCGGACAGTGCAGATCAATCACGTGCCTTTCCGAGTCATCGGTGTCATGCAGTCCTACGGCCAGCAGCTTGACAAGACTGCGGTCATGCCCCTGACTACCGGCCGCCGCTACATCTTCGGCCCCGGCATCGGCGTTGGGAACACGGTGAACCAGATCACCGTGCAGGCCCCTGAACAAGCCGAGGTACCTGCTGCCATCGCGCAGATAACCAGCATTCTCGATGCCCGCCACCACATCACAGACCCCCGCCGGCAGGATTTCCAAGTGCAGTCGTTGGGACGCCGGCTGGACACCTTCAACCAGATCGTGCGCATTCTCGTCTTGTTCACCCCGGCCGTCGCGGCGCTCTCACTGGTAGTCGGCGGTATTGGAGTCCTGAACATCATGCTGGTCTCGGTCACCGAACGGACCCGCGAGATCGGAATTCGCAAAGCGATCGGCGCCACCAGCCGGGCCATCCTCGAACAGTTCCTTATCGAGTCCGTCGTCCTGGCGGGCTTCGGTGGCCTCATCGGCGTCGGCGTCGGGATCGGGCTGTCCTTGCTGATCGGCCGCGTCGCACCGGCCTTCGACCCGGCCTCCGGCGCCCTCGCCGGGTTCACTCCCGTCTTGTCGATCCTGCCCGTGGTGGTGTCATTCGCGATCAGCCTCGTGATCGGGCTCGTCGCCGGGGGCTACCCGGCCTACCGCGCCGCCCGGCTACTGCCCATCGAAGCTCTCAGATACCAGTAATCGGCAGCGTGTGTGCCAGCTGGCTAGAGGCGTTCCGCGGCACGGCCGGCCCGCCGGTCGGCGTAGCGGACCAGCCGCTGCCACCGGCGGCGGTGGCCAGCCGCCGGGCTAACCGCTCCCGGCGGGCCCGGAGCTGGTCATCACGCATTCGGTCCCGGGCGAGTATTTCGTGCAGCAACATGTCGTTGTCTTAGGCGGCGGTGTCGCGTTCGGCGCGCTCGCGTTCGGCGCGGTCCTGTTCCTGGGCGGCCTTGCTGGGACGACCACGCGGGCGCTTGCGGGGGACGACAGCACCGTGCTCGAAGATCTCGCCACCCCAGACGCCCCAGGGCTCCTGCCTGGCCAGTGCGCTGTCCAAGCAGGCGACCTTGATCGGGCAACCTTCGCAAAGCCGCTTAGCCCTCTCCAGGTCGGCTGGCGACTCGGCGAACCAGAGATCCGGGTCGTGTGCGCGGCAGGGCAGAGCGGCGCCGGAATTCGCGGTATCGAGCAGGTGGCCCAGCTCTGCCCCACTCAGCAGGTCGGGCAACGCCCCCCCATCCAGCGGGACGGTCGCGGTCAACACTTGTCTCTCCTCCTCGGTCGTGGTGCCGGTGGAACTCGCCGGTACCGTGCCCGCCGCGGGATGAGGACCTAGCAACACACAAAGGCCGCGGATCCCGCTGCGGGGTCCGCGGCCTTCATGAGCCGGTTGCTGCTGGCTCGAAAATCAAGGCTCCGATGCGGACAAACGCATGCGATCGGTAACGGGCAGATCAATGCCAATCGGGTGGACCAGACCCCGGCTGCGGGCCTGGAAGGAACTTCCAGCGCGCAACCGACGCGCGCCGGACGGCACGGTCCGCACCCGCTGGGACCAGGTCTCCCCAGGTACACCGAGGGTCCCGAGCTTGTGGAGGTCGTGGGCACCGGCGGTCATAGACATCTCCATCGCCAGCACCTCCCTCCCACTCGGGCCACGCTCAGTGGCTGGATGATCCGCCCTGGCCAGCCGCATGCAACGACCGCCTCCAGGAGTAAGAGCAAGGCTAGGGCCCTGCTGATACACCGGCAACCGATTTTCTTTTGCTTTTAGTGCTCATCCCGGCGGTTGCCGTCAGCGGGGGCGCGCCGGCGGGTTGTCCTGGGGCACCAGGCCGTGGAGAAAACGGCTGCGACGCCGCGACCGTCGCCCTCCCACGGTGCGTGACAGTGCCCAGGACAGCGCAAGCCGGCGGCGGGCTCGGGTGACACCGACGTACAGCAGCCGGCGCTCCTCTTCCAACGCAGCCTGGTCACCCTCGGCGTATTGGATGGGCAGCGTCCCGTCGACGAGCCCGACCAGAAAAACCGCGTCCCATTCCAGCCCCTTCGCCGCGTGCAGGGAGGCCAACGTCACGCCCTGCACAGCGGGTGGGTGTGCAGCCTCGGCCCGGGAGTCAAGCTCAGCGACGAGCTGGCCAAGGTCGGCGTCCGGGGTGCTGCCGGCCAGATCATCAGCCAGCTCGGCCAGCGCGCGCAGCGACTCCCATCTGGATCGCGCGGCGCTGCCGGCAGGCGGCTGCGTGGTAAGGCCCTGCTGGGCCAGCACCGCGCGAGCGGCGCCGCCCAGCCCAACCGCCGGATCCCAGATGGGTGAGCGGGATGAAGATCCGGTAGCGGCCGCGCGCAGTCCGCGGATCGCGGCCCGGACCTCCGGGCGGTGAAAGAACCGCTCCCCACCGCGGACCTGGAACGGGATCCCCTCGGCATCCAATGCCCGTTCGTACGCCTCGGACTGGGCGTTGACCCGGTACAGAACGGCGATCTCGGCAGCCGGGGTGCCGTGCCGCAGCAGCTCCGCGATCGCCCCGGCCACTGCGTCGGCCTCGGCCGCCTCGTCATCATGCTCGGCGAACGACGGCCGCGGACCGGCCGGCTGCTGGCCCGTCAGCTGCAGCCGGGCCCCCGCAGGCCGACCGGCCGCAGCAGAGATCACCCGGTTCGCCAACGACACGACCTGTGGTGTGGAGCGATAGTCGCGGTGCAGCCGGACCGTCACGGCATCAGGGAATCGCCTGGTGAAGTCCAGCAGGAAGCGGGGAGTCGCGCCGGCGAAGGAGTAGATGGTCTGGTTCGCGTCACCGACGACGGTGAGGTCGTCACGGGCTCCCAGCCAGGCATCGAGCATCCGCTGCTGCAGTGGCGTGACGTCCTGATATTCATCGACGACGAAGCAACGGTAGCGGTCCCGGAACTCCTGCGCCACCGGTGGATGCTCCTCCAGCGCGGCGACGGTATGTAGCAGCAGATCATCGAAGTCGAGCATCCGGTTACGATTCTTAAGCTCCTCGTATGCGGCGTAAACCGCCGCCACCTGTGCCGCCGGCACCGGAGTGGCCCGGCGGGCCGCGGCCACCGCGGCGGGATAGTCCGCAGCGGTGACCAGGCTGGCTTTGGCCCACTCGATCTCACCGGCGAAGTCACGCAGGTCGTCAGCGCCGGTGCCGGTGCCGGCCCGCTGCGCTGCCTGGCCGACCAGCCGCAGCTTGTGCTCCAGCAGCGGCCACGGCTGGTCACCCACGACCTGGGGCCAGAAGTAACGCAGCTGGCGCAGCGCCGCGGCATGAAACGTTCGAGCTTGGATGCCGGCTATCCCCAGATCACGTAATCGGGTACGCATCTCCCCCGCCGCACGAGCGGTGAACGTCACCGCAAGGACCTGCCCGGGGGCGACGTGACCGGTGCGGATCAGCTGGGCGATCCGCCGGGTGATGGCACGCGTCTTGCCGGTGCCCGCACCTGCGAGCACGCAGACCGGACCGCGTGGCGCGCACACCGCGGCACGTTGCTCGTCGTCGAGCCCTTCCAGGGGATCCCGATCGACTCGGCCGGTGCTCACGGTCGGCATCCTCGCAGAGCGCTCCGACACCTCCCAGCAACCGCCACGAAGCGTTATGATGCGTGACGTGCTCGGTCTGCAGACGGTTCGCGCGAGGATGGTGGGCCAGTGAAGATCCACGACCGGAAGCAGTGGGAGCGGGAGCTCAATGACCACATGCGCCGTCACGCCGCCGACCTACGCAA
>JAICHZ010000248.1 GCA_025924655.1 Pseudonocardiaceae bacterium
AATCCTGCCGGGGGCACGTACAGCATCTACACAAGGAGCGTCTGTCTGGGCAGGCGTTTCTTGTGTAGTGGGCATAGTGTTGGTGGTCCTTTTTGCCGCGTGAGCGATCTGGGGTAGTTGGTCGGCGGGCAGCCGGATGGTGATGGTCACGTGGTCGTTGTCGTCGTGCAGGTGGACTTCGAGTTGGGTGATCTCGAATAGCTTTCGCAATAGCGGCTCGGGTGTGTCGGCGAGGTGCAGCGCCAGGTAGGGCAGGGCGTCCAGCAGGGTGACGTCCGTCGTGCTGGGGCGACCCGGTTGGGTTTCGTCGGCGGCGTCGAGGTCAGCGATGGCGGCGAGCGCGGCGGACTTTTCGGCGTCCAGTTCGTTGTAGGTGCCGCGTAGTGCCTTGGTGAAGGGGTCGTCGGGGTCGCCGTCTTGGGCTTGCCGCAGGATCGAGTTCTGCCGCCGGGCCACGTCTGCGACGACCCGTTGGAGCTGTTCCCGTTCGGCTTGCCGTTCGCGGGCAGCCCGGTTGTCGATCCCGGCGAGATCGGCCGCCAGGATCTCTCGACGCTGGGGGCCGAACACCCGGTCGGCGAAGAATCGCGCCACCGCGTCCAACACGGCATCTTCCCGGATGTAGGTGGCCTTGGGGTGGCCTGCGTACTTGTCGGGGCGTCCCCGGTTGTTGTTGCGCGGCCAGCACATGTAGTACGCGGCGTTGTGGCGGTGGTTGCCGAACATCCGCCGACCACACCCGCAGAACACGATGCCCCGCAGCACGTAGGTCCGCCGCGTCTCGGGATGGGTGTTCTTGTCGTTGCCGTCGCGGGAGCCGCGCTTGGCCTGTCTGCGGGCGTTGAGTTCGTCGTACATCCATTTCGGGATCAGCGGCTCGTGCGCGGGCTCGGTGGACCACACCCACTTCACCGGGTCGTTGACCTTGCCACGCCGGGAGCGCGACGCGCGGCGGTTGAATACCTGGTAGCCGGTGTACTTGGGATTGCGCAGGATCTCGTACACGCTGGTCTTACCCCATGCCCCACGCGCCCGTTGTTTGCCTGGTGGCTCGGGCGGCGGGTACTTGGTCGGGTCGGCGTTGAGCCGGTCGGCGATGGTGTCGTAGCCCAGCCCCTCGTGGTAGCGCCACAGCGCGATCTGCGTGACCGTCTCGCCACGGACGTCGTCGGGCTCCAACCGGGTCTTGATTTGGCCCTTCGCCGCCTTGGTCGGGTTGGGGTGCCGGAACGTCTTCGCCTTGTACCCGTGCGGCGGCTTGCCGATGTTCCAGCCCTCGCGGACGTGGGTGCACAGTCCGCCCCAGGACTGCTCCAAGGTGTTGAGGACTTCGTACTCGGCGACCGACTGGTTGATCCGCCGCTGCAAGATCCGTTGCGCTCGGCTCCCGGACAGAGTGATCGGCTCGTTGGCGGCGAACAGCGGCACCTCGGCGCGCTCCAACTCGCGCTCGATCGACAAACCCTCGAACGTGCGGCGGGCAACACGGGCGACGCTTTCGCAGATCACCACGTCGAACCGCCGCCCCGGATGGGTGGCCTCGTCCAGCAGGCCGGCGATGCCGCCATCACGGGCGATCGGAATGTCGAACCGCTCGTAGTTCTCACCGTGGCCGCGCGCCTCGAGTTCCATGCGCCCGGACTCCACGTCATAGAAGTGCGCGACGATCACCCAGGACGCGGGAATCGCGGTCTTGGCGTTCCCGAGTTGGCGCAGCAGTGATTGGCGCGGGTCCTGCTGGTCCTCCGTCGACGTGCGGCCCAGGAACGCCACCCGCACCTCGTCGCGGAGCAGCGCCACCGGCATCCCGAGCGGGGAGACCGCGTAGTCCGACAAGCCGGACGGCCCGGACACCGGCACGGTCGCCGACAGCAACGCGGCCCGCCGTGTCACGGCGGGTGCTGGCGAGTTGACGGTCGCCTCGTCGGGTGTCATGCAGCTTCACCATCCTCGGTGGACTGATCATCAGATTGTCGGGCGGTCCAGTCGAGAAGGTCACGGATCACGTCGGCCAATTCCCCCCGCAACCGTTCGGCTTCCGCACCGTGAATGCGGTTGACGTGACCGGAATACCTGCGGTCACCACCGCGTTTCCGCCCCTGATAATACCACCAAACCGGCTGGTCAAAGCACGTTTTCGGCAGATCCTCAATATCATTGTCCGGGACGAATCGAGGCAGCGGAATGACCACCGAATCCTGATCATTGTCGTGATCGTCGCGGATTGTCAGGGTTGTGCTGGGGATCCATGAGACACCTCCACAGCCCCGCAAGCCCCCGCTGGTGGCGGGAGGTCGCGGGCGCTGGTCAGCGGTCAGAAGGGCAACCGTCGATCAGCAGACCCCGCCAGCCTGGTCACCACGCCTTCCCGTCAGCGCTTGCCGCGCAAGACGAAGGTTGGCCGCGCCGTAGGCGACGCGCTGGAAACGACTGGCCGGGCTCAACTGTGACAACCGCGCCACGCTTCGACTCCCCGACTGCCATAGCACCCATCGGGGCCAGCGATCACCGGTCGACTGGACCACCCACTGTCCAAAACGAGACTCACGGCGAGACCCAGCGTGGACAGCTCGACCTGGGGTCCAGATTTATCGCAGGGACGACACGCGCGTCAGGCGGATCGTCTCGACCGAAGCCACTCCGACGGCGTGGCTGGCATAGTCGCCGCCGACCGAGGTGCTGTGCCGGTGTCCGTGGCCGGCTCCGGATCGTCGGCGTCGGCGTCGTCGTCGTAGGCCGTCCAGTACCCTTCGGTGTCCACCTCGTCATCAGTGGGTGGGGGCAGTCGGGTCAGCACGCTCGGCGTGCCGTCCGGCTCGGTGCCGCCGATCATCATCGGCAGCTCGTCGATCCGGACCCGCCGCACCCTGTCCGGCTCGGCGGCCACCACCGACCACACCTCCCCGGCGGGACCGTCCGGGTCGCCGTGGTCGCGGGAGGCGGTGGCGACCGGCACCGGCGAGTGCTTGGCCCACAGCGCCTTGCGTAGCCCCTGTTCGCGGCGTCGGCTAGCGACCCAGAACAACACCATTGCGGTCAACGCCCGCGCTGTGTCGTGGTGCTTGCCGGTGTAGTCCTCCAGCTTGTCGGCCACCGCGAGCAGCGACTCGGCGCCAGTGTCGTGCTCCAGGAAGAACCCCAACGACCGCTCGTGCTGGCTCCACAGGCCGTAGCCGTCCGGACGGACATGGGGCCGGTAGTACTCCCGCACCCACGCCTCGCTGTGCCACACCCGCAGCCCCTCGCCCTCAGGCAGCCCAGCGCGGCCCGCGCCCAGGCCACGGGTGTAGCCGGACAGGTCGGCGAAGAACTGGTTCACCCCGAGCAGGTGCCGCAGCGTCGGCGACTCCAGGATGCGGGTGATTTTCTGCAGGTGCGCCGCCGGGCGCGGCGACGCCGCGCCGCGTTGCGCGGTCAGCAGCTCCGCCCCCCGGTAGCCCAACAGGTAGTGAAACGGCTTCGACCCGCCCGCCGCGCGGTGCGGCTGCGTGCGAAACAGCACCCCCAACTCGGCTAGCTCCCGCAGCCGACGCTGTGCCCGCGCCTCCGAAGGGAACACCAGGGCGAGCAACTGCCACGTAGTCAGCACCTGGTGCTCGGCCACCAAGTCCAATACCTGGCGATCCCGTGGCGTCAGGTGCGACCACAACGCGCCGTCCGGCTCGCCGAGCCGGACGCGAACCCGCCGCCTGCCCCCACCGACGGGATGATGTTGACTGTGACCAGTCAGTCGGACACCCGCGCCTGACCTACTACGTACGGCCTGACCAGCGGGTTCGGGTACTACAGCCGGTGCGGATGCCCGTACTTTTCTGGGAAGAACCCCCGAAGCGCCCCCAGCAACACGGCCAACCTCACCCGCGGCCGCGCCACCATCACCCACATCATCGGTGTCAGCCATGATCCACCACCTGCCTCGTCCGGAGAAGGCCCGCAAGCCCCGTGCACCCCTGAACTCCGGATTTCGACCCGATTTTCTTCACCGATCATGAACCTTGTGGCCTGGATCACTTCACCGCCGCGACGCCGGTCACTCGTCGATGATCTTGAGGTGATCGGCGAAGGACGACACGAGGCTGTCGAGCGCGGCCTTGCCCTTGGTTGCCGTGGCTTCCGCACTTGACCCGAGAAAGAACTTCTCACAAGCTGTCAGCGCGACAGTCAGCGCACAGCTTAGCGTGTGCTGATTGTAAACACCTGATCACGCGCGTGCGTTGGGATAGGCCGCCCGAAAGTCTCAGCTCTAACGGTCGGGTCAGATTGTCTCCGGGCACGGCGATCGAGCCAACAATCCCGCCACTGCGGCAACGGTCATGACTGCATTATCCCGGTACCAAGTGAAGTCTTCCGTCACTGGGGCCGTCATGACTGACACTACTGGCGACGGTCTAGAGGTCGTCAATGAGTGCCCGCCAGCGCTGTGTCTGCGTGTGCTCCTTTACTTTCGTGCCCTGCGCTGGGCTGATCCAATGGCACGAGCTGCTGCATCACCGCCAGCGTCACCAGCTCCGCATCGGAGTTCTGCGGGCTGAATCCGATCGCCGGGCGCCACGGCGCGCGCTGCGGCGCTATTCGCAGCAGGTCACCGGTCGTGACGTACAGTGCGGGCGCGAGGGTGTCCAGATCGGCGTCCACGAGAGCCTTCGGGTTCGACGTTGGGTGAGAAACGCCGATCTTGGACACCCTTCGCGTATCAACCGATCACGACACGCCAGACCTCCATCCCCTTGGAATAGATCGTCTAGCCCGCACCCGCGCAGACAGGCCAAGTGCGCCGAGACCGTGGACTGCGCTAGGGCCGCACTCTGCGACCAGGTCCACGACCCGCGCTTCACCCAGCGCGAGCCGGCGCACGATCGCCAACCGCGCCGGATCACCCAACGACCGAAACAGCGCGGCCGCCGGCGCGGACACAATGATTCGTACACCGCCGCCTAACAGTTGTGTAGTGATCATATCTTTATTCGAGGAGCTGTACGAGTCTTACAGTGCCTAAGCCGTGGTCAATAGCCGTCCCGTATGCAGTTTTTTGCAACCTCCCCGTCGTCTGCTGGGCATCTGTTGTTCATCTTTAGGGGCCAGTGTTGCCTCTGTGAAATCTGTGGTTGAGAGGGGGCGACAGGCTCAGCAAGCCAAGTGGCAGTCTGTCAGGCCGTCAGCGGCAGCGGTTATGCATCGCGTGCATCATCGCGGTGCAATCTGACGTTGTGCTCATACATGAGCACTGTTCGGCACTGGGACCATTCTTCGCACTGGCTATTTAAGATCTGATTGGCGCGTTACGGAAGGACTACTGATCGTCATGGTGACCCAATACATCTCTGGGGAGTGTGGCTGATGTCATCGATCGAGAGCTGGGGGCCGAACACACCGGAAGCGAGCCGTTACTTGCCAGTCGATCCACAGACTCTCGGTCAGCTGCGGATCCTGAGAGTCGGCGACGTGGAGCTGCAGCTTGACGGGCACAGGCTCCTCGTCCGAGGAACACCGGTTCACCTGCCGCACAAGGAGTTCCTGATTCTGCGGCAGCTGATGGACAATGCCGGTCGGGTCGTCACCCGGCGTGAATTATTGGACAACGCATGGGGTCCGGACCGGACGGACGCCCGGAACTACCTGGAGGTGCACATCCGCCGGCTCCGTACAAAGATCGAGAATGACGCGGACAGGCCGACTCGCATTCGGACAGTCCGCAGGGTTGGCTACATTTTCGATTTCCCAGGAGACGACAGGACCCAGCACGCCGTTGCCGAACCTTCAACCGACGTCCCATGGGCGCTTTAGCGGCAGTGAATTAGG
>JAICHZ010000249.1 GCA_025924655.1 Pseudonocardiaceae bacterium
AGGTCGCCGACCCACCGATGGTCGAGCCGTTCTACCGTGCCGCCGCCGCAGTTAAGGAGCACTACGACCGACGTCTTTACGTCGACCTATCCGGAGTACCAACGGAGCTCCGCGGCTTCGACGTGATAGACGCCCGCCCCGCGAGCTGTCACAGCCCGCGCCGCTGTTCCGCGCGATCGTCGAGCGTTGCCGGCGCGGCGAAGCGAACCTGGTCCTGTTCGAGACCATGGAGATGATGATCGAGCGCTGGGGCGCCGACGTCGCCGCGCGCTTCTTCGCCACTGCTGTCCGCAGCTCCTCGAGCTCGGCGCGATCGCCTATTGGTCCGCGCCCTCCGGTGCGCTCTATCCCAGCTTGCGGCGCACCATCGAGGAGGTCACCCAATGCGTCCTCCCCGCGCTGACGCCCGCGCCGGTCCTCGCGAACGGCCGCCTTGTCCTGCGCCGCGGGGGAGGTCCTACTGATCGACGCCACAACGATCGAAGGCTGGCGCAACCTCGGTCCATCTGAAGCAACGCTGTTCTGGATCCTCCGCGACTGAGTACGTAGCGCTACTGGGAGAGTTCAATCGCATAGCGATATTCTTGTGTGGTGGTGAATCGAGAGACTGAGCGCACATGGTGTGATGTTGTGATGGTGCAGGAGGAAGGGGCGGGATCCGAACCGCTGACGAAGCAGGATTTCGAGGCATTGGCTCGATTCCGTTTCGGGATACGTCGCTATCTGCGCTTCAGCGAGGAGGCGGTGCGCCGGGATGGCCTCACGCCGCAGCAGTATCAGCTGCTGTTGGCGCTGAAGGGGTTTCCCGGTCGGGAGTGGGCGACCGTGCGGGAGCTCGCTGACCGGCTCCAGTTGCGCCACCACAGCGTGGTGGAACTGGTCGATCGGGCGCAGCGGCAAGGGCTCGTGGAGCGCAGCGCACATCCGAGCGATGGCCGAGCGGTGCGGGTGTTGCTCACCGCAGCGGGCCAGCAGGTCCTGGCGCGGCTCAGCGCGCTGCACCGCGACCAGCTACGGCGCATGGATGCGGCACTGACCTTGCCGACCTGGAAGAGCACACCGCAGCAAGGCCACCCGTCCGCTCGGTGACCCGGCCGACACATCGACCCATGAAACACCCAGTCCACTGTCCCGCGATGATCAGCACGCCGCTCGCCCGCCAACCAGGCAACGCCACTCAAACGATCGTCGGATCGAGGGTCCCCGGCAGCGCTCCGGGGTTCGCAAGCTCCTGGAGTAGTTCGGCGAGAACTGCAGCCTCGCTGATGAGCGGGTCTTTGCTTGCGGTCAGCAGCGTCAGTGCTCCGTCTGTCGCCAACTCGCGCAAGTGCGCCAGAGCCGTCGCCTGCTCCCCTGCAGCGAGCTCGACCCGGTAGCGGCGACGGAACTCAGCGAACCGCTGCGGGTCATGGCTATACCATTTGCGTAGCGCCGTCGAGGGTGCGGCCTGCTTGCACCACTCGCCGATATCAGCCCTGGACTTGCTCATTCCGCGCGGCCACAGCCGATCGACCAGCACTCGGTGCCCGTCCTGATCCGTCGCACGGTCATAGACCCGACCCACCTTCACCGTCACCGCGCTCACCGCCGAAAAGAGTTGTGTCAGTCATGAGGTCCCCATCGCGGTATTTCCGCTGCGGGTTGTCGAAGGGTCGCTGCGTCGACGCTGCGCACCGAGCCGGTCGGAGGGCCCGGCGTGTGAGGTCATCAGACGCGAGCGCGCCGCGCTGAAGGCGTATCCGACCCGGGCCGCCCATCTCAAACTGGTCATACAGCCGACGGTGGCTGGGCGCCGACCGCGAGCTCAGTGAGGATTTGCCCACCGGGAAGCTGACAGCACTGCGCCGGGTCCGCGGCCGCGGCGGCCTCTTCCGAGTGGCGATCTCGGCCTCTGCCAGAGTGCTCGGACCGGGCACGATGAGCACTACCGCCAGGACGACCTCGACCGGAAGGGCCCACCTGTGGTGATCGTGCGGTAGGTGAGGTTCGACTGCCTCGGGCCGACGGGCGAGATCCGGATCGTCGATCTGCACCGGCCGATGGGCCCCCGCCAGTGTCTTTCGCTCACTGAGCACGACACACCTCCTGGGGTTTCTCCAGGCTCGACGTCAAGCCATTCACCTCTTAGTATCGTATCACGATATTTACTGGCGGCGGGTACGGGCAGCCGCCCCGCACCGACTCCCCGGCTCGACGTGGGGCACGACGTGGAGATGCAGCGCCGCCGCGCCAGCTCAGCCAGCACGCTGACGCCGCTCCCGGGCCGAAGAAGTCGTCGACCAACGGAACGCCTTCTAAAAAACATCATAATTGACGTAACAGGTCGGCGGTTCTAACGTCAATGTTGTTGTCTTTACAACAGGAGGAGCCATGATCACCCACTGCGATGTCCCCGCCGAGACCGTCCCTGCGTCGGCTGTGGCCGTCATGGCTGATCCAATCACCGACCTGGTCGCGGCCGGGGTGGCCATCTGGCCGGATGACCTCAGCCGCGCCCGGCTGGCCACTGGCGGCCTCGCAGACCTGGTCCGCGACTCCCACGTCGTCGGGGTCACCACCAATCCCACGATCTTCCATCCGGTGGTGGCGCCGGATGGTGACAAGCTCGGTAGCTGGTTGTCCCGGCAGTCGTCGGGTGAGCGAGCCGGCGATCCGGGTGGCCTGGACCTTGGCGAGTTCTGCCTTCTCACCGGTGTGCCGCTCGTCGACGGTGGTGGTCCACAAGTCCAGCCAGCGCGCGAAGTGCGCCGGGGTGAGCATGACTTTGGCGTTGAGGTCGAGGTGAGGCGCTAACGCGTTGCGGTGGTACAGACCGGCGCGCAGCAGCACCGATTCCCAGAAGTCGCACATCACTGGCAGGTGCGCGGGCAGGTCCATCTGGGCGACATCGACGAAGATCGGACCGAGAGTGTCGTCGGCGAATGCCCGCCGGTAAAAGGCGGTCACCAGACCGGCGATGTCCTCGCGGTCGGCGATGTCCCGGCGTACTGGTACCGCGGTCATGCCGTGACCCGCGACGATTCCCTCGGTCATGATTGTGTTGCCGCGTTCGGCGTCTGCGGGCTCTCCGTATCCGGTGCCGATTCGATGGCGGGACTGATATGCGCCACGCACAGGTGCGGCTCGACGAAGGGCCGCATGCTGCTCACCGTGGCCGGCGCCGCCAGCTCGGCCAAGGCCCCCCGAAGCAGACCCAGGTGCATCGAACACACCACTTCGGGGTGCTCCTGGGCGACGGCCCGAAACGGGCAAGCGTGCAGCCGAATCTGCAAGTCCTGGCCCTCGCGAGAGAGTTCAGGTTCAAAGCCGAGTTCCGCGAACAGACCACTGACCTGCGCTACCGACTCCTCCGCGGTCAAGCCCGGCGAGGGTCGGGGGCGCAAGCCCTGCTCTTTGGCCAAAGCCCAGCCGGCTCGCTCGGCGCGCTGTGCCCGCTGGGCCGGGGTCTGGGCCCAGTTCGCGGCGAGCACCGTGGCGAGCATCTGATAGCCGGTCTGCTTCGAGCCCACGGTGTCACCGACACTGGCCGCGGCGTAGAGCAGCCGCGGGCGCCCCCGCGTCCGCGGCGACTCCGACTGACTCCGCACCAACCCCGCCTCGCTGAGGATCTCCAGGTGGAACCGCACCGTGCTGACGTGCAGCCCGCACGCCGCTGCCAGCTCTCGCGCATCCAAGGGGCACTCGCTGGCGCGTAAGGCGTCCAGCAGCCGGACCCGGCTGGCCACAGCCAACGCCCCGTGCGTCCTGTGCCGTCCGACCAACTCGTTCGCCTTCACTCCCCTACCCTAATATAGAGGATGTACATAGTCTATAAACGGTCGAGGACGGGTTGGAGGCAGAGGCCGCAATGACTTACGTGATCGGCGAGCCTGCATCGACGGCCTTGACCGGGCCTCTGCCGAGGAGTGTCTGGCCGACTGCCGCAGATCGGCGTCCCGGACGTCGCCTTCCCAAGGCTCAACGCCTCTCCTACTGGGCATTCTTGTTCGGCGGACTGATAGTGATCAGCGGATTCGTCACGCCTGGTGGCGCTGCTGACTTCGGCTGGTTCGCCTACACCCCGCTGTCGGATGCCGCGCACTCACCGGGCGTGGGCGGGGACCAGTGGATCATGGGGCTGGTCCTGGCTGGACTGGGTACCATTCTCGGCGCGGTCAATATGATCACCACGGTGGTGTGCCTGCGGGCGCTCGGCATGATGGAACGTGTTCCGCAGCTACCGCTATGGCGAGACTGTCACCGTCGATGACCCATGGGGCTACGGTAACTCGCTGGAATGGGCGACCTCCTGTCCACCACCACGGCATAACTTCACCGAACTGCCGCGGATCCGTTCCGAACGACCGGCCTTCGAACTGCACTACCCGCATATGGCGGCCCGGATGCGAACCGAGGCGCACATCGGCGGCCCCGGACACCCACCCGCGCCGGACGAGGCCGCGGCACATGCCGTGCAGCCGAACGAGAGGTGTCGGGAAAGGCTTGGATCCCCAGTTCCCATTGCGGGAACGCGCCCGCCTCGATCGCGTCGGCCAGGTCGCGGCGGTGAAAGTCCGGGTCGACGCCGGCGGTGATCTGAGCCTCCTCCCACACCTGCGAATGCACTCCGGCCGCCGGTTTCCAGTGGAACTTCACCAGGGTTGTGTTGCCTTTAGTGTCCACCAGCCGGAAGGTGTGCACCCCGAAACCCTCCATTGTCCGCCACGAGCGGGGGATGCCACGGTCGGACATGGTCCACAGCGTGTGGTGGGTGGCCTCGGTGTGCAGCGACACGAAATCCCAGAAGGTGTCATGCGCGGTCTGCGCTTGCGGGATCTCCCGATCAGGGTGGGGTTTGGCGGCATGCACCACGTCGGGGAACTTGATCCCGTCCTGGATGAAGAAGACCGGGATGTTGTTGCCCACCAGGTCGAAGTTGCCCTCTTCGGTATAGAACTTCGTCGCAAAACCCCGGGTGTCCCGTACGGTGTCCGCCGATCCGCGCGAGCCGAGCACGTTGGAGAATCGGACGAACACCGGCGTCTGAACACCCTTGGCCAGAAAGCCGGCCCTGCACAATTTCGCCGCGGACCCATAGGACTCGAAGGTCCCGTGCGCCGCCGCGCCGCGGGCGTGCACCACCCGCTCCGGAATGCGTTCATGGTCGAAATGCATCATCTTCTCCCGCAGATGGTGATCACGTATGAGCGTCGGACCCCGCACCCCAGCCGTCAAGGAGTGATCGGTCTCCCGCAACCGGACCCCGTGCGCGGTCGTCAGATACGCACCCTCCTGCGCCCGCGGCTGCTCCGGCCCATCGGCCACAACCCCGGTCGCCGACACCACCGCCGGGGCGCGCTGGTCCGGCTTCGGCGGTAACGGCGCACGCGGCTCGGTTGGCTCTGCCACTGTTGGAGGCTCGGCCCCCGGCGCCCCGGGAATCATCTCCTCCTGAGCGGAAGCGGTGGACTTGGCGGCGGGCTTCTTCGAAGGCATGAGACCTCCAGGTCATCGCGTGGCGACCACCACCGCGCGACTCCAGTTACCCCACCGTGCATCCCGCTAATCCGGAAAGCTCAGCGAACGCGTCCCAAGCACCACATCGCTCTCAGCAGCCCCAAAAAATCGTCCATGGCTTCACTGCGCATGTGCCACCTACGGCAACTTTTCGGTTTAATTGCCGCGGGTGGCACCTCCGCGCGCTGCGATAGTCCTTTCCTGGGTGTCACTGACAGTGATATTCTCCGCCGGGAGTCGACGGGCGCGATCTCGCCAGGGGA
>JAICHZ010000250.1 GCA_025924655.1 Pseudonocardiaceae bacterium
ACGGAAACCCGAAACCATTCGTGTGGACCGCCACCGCTGACCAGATCCTCGCCAAGGTCGCCCGCGGACGAGTCGCCCTCCAACAAGCGTAAAATCAATAATGAGACACTACACTAGTGCTCCGGTCGCTAAGCACGGCACCCGTCGAGGATAAGAGACTGGCAACACCAGTGTCAGGAGCGGATCGCGACGTTTCCCTGTCTCATCAGGCTCATCGGAGAACACCTTGGTGTCAGCGGCAAGCCACCCAAACCCGGCTCACCGTTTACGTCCCCAGATCCGTGGTCTGGCGACTGTGCTGGTTACCGGTCTCACATCGCGCCGCCTACCCTGCATTCAGCGAGCCGTGGGCGCTGGTGGTGCCCCTTGATTCGCTCAAGGACCGGAATCGACGTTTCTACAACCGGTATCCTGCCTGAGCATGCTGTCGACCGCGGCCGCCAGCCGCCGGCTCCAGGAGGGAGCGGGCATGGACCTTCTGTTGCTCACCGCCGATCCTGACCCGCACTCGATGCTGCCTGCGTTGTCCTTGTTGGGCCACGGGGTGCGGTCGGCCGCCCCGGAGGTCGCTGCTCTGCTCGACGCTGGCTCCTACGACGCGGTTTTTGTCGATGCTCGCTCGGATCTGGCCGGTTCGCGTAGCCTGTGCCGGTTGGTGGGATCCACCGGGTTGGAGGTGCCGGTGGTGGTCGTGATCAGTGAGGGTGCTTTGGTGGCGCTGTCCGCCGAGTGGGGTTGCGACGAGTTCCTGCTGCCTACCGCGGGTCCGGCCGAGGTCGATGCCCGGCTTCGGTTGCTCGTCGCCCGGCGCTCCGCAGAGCGCCGGGGCGCTGGCCGCAGGGGCGCGCTGATAGTGGGTGAGCTGGTGATCGACGAGGCAACTTACACCGTCCGGCTGCGGGGTCGGCCGCTGGAGTTTACCTACAAGGAGTTCGAGCTGCTGAAGTACCTCGCTCAGCATGCCGGGCGGGTGTTCACCCGGGCGCAGTTGTTGCAGGAGGTGTGGGGCTATGACTTCTTCGGCGGCACCCGCACGGTCGACGTCCATGTTCGGCGGCTGCGGGCCAAACTCGGCCCCGAGCACGAGCAGCTCATCGCCACGGTGCGCAACGTGGGCTACAAGTTCGTCCGCCCGGTCCACAACACGGGTTCCCAGGAGCGGACCGGGCAGGGGCACGTAGCCAGGCACGACGCTAAGACCGCCGACGCAGATGCCGGGAGTGGCTGGGCGGCGTCTGGTTCATCGGGTGGATGATTCGGGGCCCACCGCGCGGATGGCTCGTCGTCCCGAACGCTGATCGGCCGTCCCTTGATTCGTTCGCGAGTTCCGCTCGGCGCCTTGATCGCATGCGTGGTTGGGCAGCGTGGCCACGACACGTGCCTCGGCCGATAGTGTCGCTGAAGTGGCTCGACCGCAACCCCAAGATCCGTAGTTATTCGCAATACCGTACCGGGACGCTCATAGATTGTGTTGCCGCAGGCAGTGGCGCTCTGCTGGGCAGCACCGGAGAGGCTTACGGTAAGTAGGCTTGGTCGATGAAGTCCCTGGTTTGACCACGACAAGCGTGCCGGCTTCTCCCACGGTGTCGCGCCGCGGCGGGGCAGCCCCTGAACCCGCTGCGGCGTGGCGACCGGGGTCGTGGTCTTGTCCATCCGAGAACGACTTCGCAGAACGTCGCGGATCACGGTCGTCCAGACGCGTTGAGGACCGTCACGGGTGATCTGTGTCGTGGTTCGGCCTGGTCGGTGTCGGCCGGTGCGGGTGTCACGGCGGTTTGCTGATTTCTGCTGACTCCGCCGGTATATGCGTTTGTCCGTGATTGTCGGCGCGTCGCGCCCCGGTGATGATCGATGGCTCAGCGACCTTCTGTGGTCAGCGACCCTGTATAGGCGCGCACGATCCGATTACGCTATGAAAGCGGCCGTTTTCCCGTGCAGTTCAAAGGGTATCCAGGTCGCGGCCGAGTCCGTGAGGAGACCGAAGTTTCCCCCCCCGCCTCTCGTGCTCGGTGAGTTGCCACCAGAGATCTCGGTGTCGTCGGGAACCCGGTGGAGGAGGTGACGACGATGTCGCGAAGACCGCCGGGTGATCAATGCACCCCGGAAGGCGCAGCCGGCACCGGTTAAGGATGTGCAATTCGGGCGCGGCGAGCGTAGCTCAGTGTCCCTGGCTCTGCCGACTGACAATGTTCCGGTCGCCCTTGAGAGTGCCCGGGATCTTGCGGAGCCGTTGGACACAGTCGAGCAGCCCGGAGACTTCGTCTGGGACGAGGAGGAGCCCCAGCCGCTACGCCAGGGGCGCAAGAAGGCCGAGCTCCCCCTTTCGGCCGATTCCGTGCGGGTCTACCTCGAGCAGATCGGCAAGATCGCTCGGCTCAACGCGGCGCAGGAGGTGGATCTGGCCAAGCGCATTGAGGCCGGGCTTTATGCCGCCGAGCGGCTGCGCCGGGCCGAGGACCCGCCCGACAAGCTCTCCCCACAGCTGCGCCGGGAGCTGGGCGCGATCGTCCGCGACGGCCAGCGCGCCAAAAACAGTCTGCTGGAGGCCAACCTTCGCCTGGTCGTCTCAGTGGCCAAGCGCTACACCGGCCGCGGCATGCCCTTGCTCGACGTGATCCAGGAGGGCAACCTGGGCCTGATCCGCGCGGTGGAGAAGTTCGACTACACCAAGGGCGTGAAGTTCTCCACCTACGCCACCTGGTGGATCCGTCAAGCCATCACCCGGGCGATGGCTGATCAGGCCCGCACCATCCGCATCCCGGTACACACCGACGTGATGATCAACAAAATGGGTCGTATCCGGCGCGAGCTGCTTGAAGACCTGGGTCGTGAGCCCACCCCGGCAGAATTGGCCACGGAGCTGGGCATCACCCCCGGGAAAGTGCGCGAGCTCCAACACTACACCCGGGAGCTTCTCTCGTTGGATCAGACCATCGGCGAGCCCGGTGATTCCCCGCTGGGCGAGTTCATCGAAGACTCCCAGGCCATGGTCGCGGCGGACGTGGTCTGCTTCGCGCTGCTGCAACACCAGCTGCACGCGGTGCTTGCCACGCTATCCGAGCGCGACGCCGGCATCATCTGCCTGCGATTCGGGCTCACCGACGGCCAACCACGCACGTTCGATGACATCAGCCACCTCTACGGACTCACCCGGGAGCAGATCCGACAGATCACGGCTAAGACCATGACCAAGCTGCGCCACCCCCTACGCTCACACCCGCTCCGCGACTACCTCGACTAAAAAAAGGGGGCCTCGGCGGCCGACGCCGGTTGGCAAAGGAGCAGATCTCCCACAGGGCGGACAAATTGGTCAGCCATCTCCCGCTCGGAGGCATGGATTGAGATCTCTTAAACGGTTGTACAGTTCAGTGTGAACGTTGATTGGTCATGCGGCGGGTTGGCTGGAGCTGTCGCTGCGTGCCGCTGACGTCGCGCTACGCCTCGATGAACACTGACCCGAAGGAGTTCTTCACGCTGCTTTTGCTTTGCTGATGATGATCATCGGTGCGGTCGGCCGAAGGTCTCTGCGCAGCACCGGTGCAATGCTTTCCGCAGCGCTGATCACCTAGGGAGACACGACGTGCAGGGCGTGGGTTGTGCGGGTCTCCGAGCAACTCTCGACCTAAATTATCGAAAGCCTCAACTACGCCGCATTACATAGCGAAGGCATGAACTAAACTGACTAGAGTGAGTTGTCGGTCAGGGCTTTCGCGCCACGCCGCCGAACTCGTCCAGCTCGGCAGCAACGCCGAAGGGGTTCGATTCGGGTCGCCAACGCGGAACCGACACTACACCGGGTTCCACGAGTTCCAGACCGTCGAAGAAACGAGTGATCTGCTCGATGCTGCGCAGGCGGTACGGGACCGAGCTAGCCTGGTTCCAGACTCGGATGGCCTCCTCAAACTCTTTCCCGCGAATGACGTTGGTACCGTCGTTGAGCGAGAGGTAGCTACCAGAGCACTGGGCATCCATGAGTCGACTCACAATGGCATACGCCATGGCGTCGTCGGTGATGTGACCCAGGATGTTGTTCAGCATGAGTCCGACCGGTTGGCGGAAGTCCAGTGTCTGGGCGGCCGCTTGCAGAATGAGGTCGGGTTCGCGCACGTCTGCGTCGATGTACTGACACGCCCCCTCGGGGGTGCTTGTGAGTAGGGCTTTGGCGTGCGTCAGCACCAGCGGGTCGTTGTCGACGTAGACAATGCGGCACTCCGGCGCGACTTCCTGAGCGACCTCGTGGGTGTTGTTAGCGCTCGGTAGGCCGGTGCCGATGTCAAGAAACTGGCGAATACCGGCCTCACCGGCCAGATACCAGACCGAGCGGGCGTTGAACGCTCGGGACGCACGGGCTACCGCGGTAATGTTCGGGAAGATCGCAGAGAAGTGGTCGCCGACCTCCCGGTCCACCGGATAGTAGTCCTTACCGCCCAGCCAGTAGTTCCAGATCCGAGCCGAGTGCGGCACGGTGGTGTCAATAGTGGGTCGGGGGGTGGAGCTATCTGTCACGTTGCACCTTCACTCTGCTCCGCGTCGCACACCGCTACGGGACACCCCCATACCTTCTGTCTCGGCCACAGCTCGCGATCTTCTTGCCCTCGGTCAAAGCATAGAGCACCGCCACACGTTCGTGGCCTTCCTCGATGACCTCGTCACTTACTGCATCATGTGCCATACTGTTCGACACTTTTGTCACGATCCGTGGGACTAGAACGTCCACGCCGGGGGTTGGAGAGCCAGACCATTGACGCTCCGGAGTCGTGGTAACCGACCGCTCGGTGCTGACGATGTAACAACCGAGCACACGGGCTGGCGCACTGCCGTGAGACATCTTGTGGCTTTGGAGATCCGCTTTATCCCCTGTCGACCACCGCCCCCGCTGGCGGGTCCGCGCGAGCACGGCCACTAGGCCGCGCGCAGCAAGCGGGACGGCCCGGCGGGCACGCAAGTGGGACGACGGACTCTGCTACGTTGGTGCCCTCTGTTACGTTGGCGCCGCCACAGGCCGAGCTCATGGTTCCTCATAGAGGCTCATTCGGCGTCTACAGTGACGTCGGCACACGGTCACCTTCTCCATGCGGGCCAGACGCCGTCCGGCGTCCGGCCTTACACTCAAGCGGACGCGTCCATCCCATACCAGCACCCCACCGCTGCACGCTGCCGACCCTTCGCGCTAGATCCGGACGTTCCGGATCACGCGTTGGCTGCGCGCGAGATCAATCCCGGGGGTGATCACCGATCATCGCATCGATGAGCTCACGGAGACCCGACGCTAGCCAGGTGGAGTTTGTCCGATTCGTGGTCAGGCGCGATATCCGCCCGCGTCCCGGGTTATGCGCAAACCTGCCCACCCTCGCGGCCGCGCGCCTTCTGGACCAACCCTGCTTCTGCCCGTTTTCTCGTCGTGCCCGCATGCTCGTCGTGGTGGCCCGGGGCGAAGGTGGCTTTGGCGCCGCGGCGCTGCAGGTAGACCCTGGTCGGGTCCAGTGGGCTGCCGGGCAGTGCCGGACCACCCAGCGGCAGCGCGGGCTACGAACTCGACATCGCACGACGCGCACACGCTGTTATCGGGCGCAGCTCCCCGCGCTGCGTGTCGTGATCACTCAGATCGCGGGTACCAGTTCACGGGTTGTGAGCCAGACCACGCCGACAAGTACGCGCAGGCCGCGATCAGTGCCATCACCGCCAGCCAGCTCACTGGGTCCTTACGAAAACTGCCTCGGCCAC
>JAICHZ010000251.1 GCA_025924655.1 Pseudonocardiaceae bacterium
TCTGGTTTTAAGCGGCCGGGATCAGCCGTTGTGGTGGACGCTGCGGCGTCCGTTCTGCCAGCAGGCGGGTGCGGCCTTGGGGTGGGAGTGGTGGCAGATCCGGTGTGGGATCGCTGGACCAGCCGGGACGCCCTTGCAGGACGGCCTCGGCCAACGCGCGGGGTAGCTACGAGAACGGGCCGCCGGAGCGCCAGCGGGCCATGGTTGCCGGTCACGGTGTGGGTGCGCCGATGGTAGATCGTCTCTACCCAGGCGGTGAACAACTGGTTCAGCTCGATCAGGTCACCCGCGCCGCCGACGCCGCGGATCTCGACCGCGACCAGATCTCATTCACCCGCGGTCCTGCGCATCCCCTGAGGCGGAGACGACGTCTTGCCCACGTCCTCGCCGAGAGCACCGGAAAGATCACCGGCCCCGGCGTCCACCGGAGCTACCTGCGCGCGGTCAAGCGCGCCCACCACAACAGCTACCGCGTCAAAGACCCGGCGACCACGGCACCCACAACGCCGGGCCGCCCACGATCCACATCTGCCGACTATCACTTCGAGCAGCAACTTAAGCTACGTGGCATTGGCCTCACTGTGCCCTTGGCGAACCCGAACCGGTGGCCCACGATCGCCGGGGGTGGCCATCAATCAACGCGAAGGTAGGTCTTGTGGCGGGTCAGAGCGTGCTCGGCGAAGTGGCGTTGCAGAGTCGTCTTCCCGCATGCCCAACCCATCTGCGCAGGCCAAGCTCTGTTGTGGTCGTCGCGCTACTTCGACCTGAAAAAGTCGGCGTGTTGATCACGCTGTGGGCGTGCGCTGCGCGAGACGATGACCTTGACCCCTTGGGCTAGAAGGGATCGAGGTCATCGTGTTCCGGACAATAGGTGATCAGCCGGGTCTGTTGGAGGCGATCCTGCCGGCGGAACTGCAGGTGTTGCCCTGTGAGCTCGCCCGGGTGGATGCGCTGCTGGACGACCCCGCGTTCTTTGCACCGTTGTACCGTTCTTCGATCCGCGGATGAGTCGGCCATCGACGCCGATGGAGACCTACCCGCGGCTGATGTTCCTGAAGTTCCGCTACCGGCTGGGCTACGAGAGCCTGTGCCGGGAGGTCACCGATTCGATCACCTGGAGGCCGTCCTGCCGGATCCTGCTGGATGGCACGGTTCCGCATCCGACAACGCTGATGAAACTGACCACCCGCTGCGGCGAAGCTGCCGTTTCGGGATGCAACGAGGCCCTGCTCACGAAGTGTGTAGCGTCGAATGTCAATCCGTTGAGCGAATAGCGTCGTCAACGAATATACGCACGTGCAGGAAAAGAAGACTGCGGAGGCGCGCAGCGCATTGTCAAAGACGCTCGCCTGAGGACGCCTTGGATACCTTGCGACCGAGCGCGTCGCTCGGCTCGCAGGTTATCGGCGGGGCTGCCCGGCACCCGTCGTCGGCCGCGAGCAACGCGTCCACGGCCGACTATCGGCCCACGGATGTGCTGCGACGCCCGGACCGTGTCAGCATCATAGCGAACGACTAGAAGGTCGATCACCTGGTCAGCTAATCCCGCTGTGGCCGGCGGCTGGTTCCATTCTCCTGATCTAGGCCTGCGACTTGCACGCGTTGCTGGCCGCACTGGTGCGACCGGCTACCTCGGTGCACGCCCAACCTGGGCAGCACCCACCGCTTCTATCCGGTCTAGCCGACCAGATTGCGAGACCCCTGAGCCCCTATACGGCAACCAACCCCTGTCTCGCTCGTTCCTGGCTGGCAGGTACACACTTGTGCGCAGCCGCGCTCACCAACGACAATCCACACTGGATAGCAACTGAGCAGCCCCACGCCAGGTGGCGCTAGGTAACCGCTGCTGGATCACTAGGTAAATTCCACTACTTACTGGAAATCGGGTGCACGGATAGGTGATGAGATGCGCACTTATTAGGTAACCCACACGGTTGTCAGGCGGTATTTTTTTCGCCAGGGTGTGTATAGCCACATCGACGATGCTGTCAATGAGGTGTTCTTTCCGGCCCACTGGGCCACTAGCCAGCCCACTGGGTCACTGCCCGGCCCACTGGGTCACTGTGAGGGGGACTACATGTCTGACGCACTGAGCTTTACCGAAATCGACAGGCAGCGCCTAGAGCTGCTTCCCGCACGTACGGTGATGTCCATGTTTATGATCGCAGGCCAATCCGGCAAGGGTGGAGCCGTCGGAGGCGATGGAGGCGATGACGCCAGCGCAAGTCCTTCCAAGGGTCCCCTCATGGACCTTATCGGGAAAAGCCCTCTCTCCGCACTTCTTAAGTGAGGAGCAGGCTAGGTCTCGGCCGTTCTAATGGGTTCTCCGTTGGAAGTCAGCTCACAGTTTCCACTCAGTCTCTGATGGGAGTCTGTCCCGCTTGAAGGCGACGGCCCCTGCTGTGTTGGGTCGTTGGTCGATCAGACAGCGCCACAACACGGCAGGGGCCGTTGCGCTTGGTGGCTATGCCCGGGCCGCGCGGTGAGCGACTCACGATGTGCAAGAAGTTCACCGGCGCGATCTTCGGCGTTAGTCAGGTCACCAAGCCGACAAGGGCATGTACGCCCTGATCAGACACATTCTTTCCAAATCGCGTGACCCATCCAGATGAGATCGTGGACAGCGAAGTGTCTTGGTGGATGGCGCAAGTCTGTCTAAATCTCGGGCTGGTGGCACGTCACGACCTGTCAGGGATGAACATCCAGCCCCACGCTCGGGGCGTGTTTGGCCTGTCAGCCCGGTCTCGGTTCACAACGCCTACACCTTCAAGATCTCTGGCGGTGCAATCGGTGCACCTGCTCGGTGAGCATCTCCACCGGCGGACGGCGAGTGACCGCGCCCGCGCGTTGACGCCTCGGTGAACCTCGCGCACGCGGTCGGCAGCTCGGCGAAGCTGGCGTAGGTGTCGAGCAGATTCGCCTCGGTGGGCACCAGATCAGCCTTCGCAACCCGCACCGTGGCCCGGAGCCACCCTTGCTGGCCCGGTTATCCGGCTAATCGGGTCGGTTTGGCACGGTGGCTGACGAAGGGTTAGCTGCCAGTGCGCGATCTCGATGATCAGCCCGGTGAAGGTGTGAGCTTCTCGTCCGCGGGCGCGATGTTCGTCGACGACGGCTCTTAGGTCAGAGTTGCGGTAGAGGGTCGCTCGGCCGAGGCCGGCGCGGGTGTCGACGTCGTCGAAGGTGATGGGCTGTCCGGCGGCGAGCAGGGCGGCGCAGGCGTCTTCGACGCGTTGGCGGCGGTCGTCGGTGCTCATCGTGTCTAGACCTGGCGGATGTGGGCGTCGAGGCGTTCGATGAGCCGGCGGTGACGCTCGACTTCGCTGTCCCAGCCGCGAGCCTCGGCGTCGCGGGCGGTCTCGGCGTCGGCGCGTTGCGCGGTGAGCACCGGCAAGTAGCCGCATCGGTGCGGAAGTTCGAGCAGTGTTCGCAGACGTTGGCGTAGGCGCAGGGTTCCTAGACCTGGGCGCGGACGCAAAACCCGTCGGCGAGGCGGGCCTTAACAGTGGGTGTTTGTTTTCCAGCCGCCGTCGAGATCGGCAGCGAGATTCGCCCCCCGGGGCGGCTCGGCGGGCAGTGATCCGAGGTGGTCTTTCGCCGCGGTCAGTGCCCGCTCGTATTCTCCCTTGACAATGGCGTCGAATAGCCGCCCGTAGCGCAGGCTCATGGTGGCCGAGACATGCCCGAGCAGCGCCATCAGGCTTTGCAGCGAAACACCAGCGTTGAAACGGGCGGTGGCGTAGGTATGTCGCAGCTGTGGGGTGGTGTGGGCAGTCCGGCGTTTCGGGTGACTCGGGTGAGCACGTCGCGTAGCAGGTAGACGCTCACCCAGCGGCCGTGGTGAGCGAGCAGGAACTCGGTGGGCCGTCCGGTTTTCGGGTGGGGCAATGGCCGGCCTGAGGAGGGGTGCACGCAGATCCGGTCGACCGGGACGACGGTTTGCTCGTCGAGGGGCACCATCCGCTCGGTCGCGAGCTTGCCCAGCGGCACCTTCAGCCAGGCCACATGGCCGGGGATCTCATGCACGCAGTCGAGTTCGAGGTCGACCAGCTCGCCGATGCGCAGCCCGGTGGCGCGGGCCAGGAGCAACGCGTCGGCGGCGATCCGGTCCGGTCAGGCTTGCAGCGCGGTGGTTAGCCACCGGCCCAGATCCGGCGAGTTAGCGGGGCAGTTTAGGCAGGTCGGAGGTGAACACCAGCCGCCGGGTCGGCGCTTCTAACCAGTCCCATTCGGCGATGTTGTTGAGCATGCCGTGCACCGCCAGGACCCGGCCGCGTCGTTCGGTGGGCGACAGCGGCGCCCTGGTTCGGAAGTTGACCGCCGTGGCGCTGGCGGTCAGGTAGCTCTCGATGTGCCTACGCCGGTCGAGATCGGTCAGGCTGGCCGATGCTGGGTCGACCGCGGTAAAATGGCCGGCGAAGTTATTCAGCCGACTCGCCGTGCCGGTCGCCGTCGAGCGGGTGTGGGTGGCGACCAGCCGGTCGAGGTAGGCGACGAACGTCGTGCGCAGCAACGCGGTCGACCTGCGCATCCGGTCGGTGAAGCTTGCCGCAACTGGGTCGCGACGGTTAGCGGCGGCTGATCGAGCACGCCGAGATGAAACAGCACCTGCCGGGCGGCGTGCGCGGTCAGCTTCGGTAGCTGATCCAGACCCCGCCCGGTCTGGATCAACAGCCGCCCCAGGACCTGCGAGCCGACCGCGAGGGGGGTCCGTTCGGTGAATCCCAATTCGGCCGCCGCCGCCAGGAACCAAGCCATGTCCGCGGCCATCGGGCTGTGCGGCAGTTCCCGCCAGAAGCTGGTCAGCTTGCGCCGCAACAGGTAGTCATCGCCCGGCCGCAGGTACCCGCCCATCAGCAAACATCACAAACGAGCGAGCCGAATCCGGCAACGCCAGCCGAGTCGTCAGCGGCTCAGCCGCCCGCCTCGGGTCGGGCCAGCGGCGCAAAAGCCCCGGCCCGCCCAGTCCTGGTTGTCGAACAGCATCGTGATCTCGGTCTCCGGGCGTTCGACCAGCAAATAGGTCTGGATAGCGCCGGCGACGTCGAGATCGATCGGCACCCGCCGTTCCTTGTCCCCTTTGCCGATGACTCGCACCCAACGCCGCACGATGTCCACATCAGTCACCATCAGACCCAGGACCTCGGCCGAGCGCATCCCGGACAACAGCATCAGTCCGGCAATCGCCCGGTCCCGCAGGTGCGGAAGCTGCCCAACAGCGCCGCGGACTCCTCTCGGGTCAACCCCCAGAGCAGCCGCCGAGGCTCCCGCACCCGCAACGGAGATCGCGGCTTGGACTTGGCCACATGCCCCAGCAGGCCGCCGCGTTTGCCGCGGGCCGCCACGCGCGCCGCCCGGCCTCGCGGCACTGGGTTGTGCACCGAGGGATCACGCATCTCCCGAAGCTCGATTTCCTCACCGTCCAACCACCACGCGAAGCCCAACAGATCGAACTCATAAGACCGTCAGGTGCATGGCGAGTAACTCCGATCCGCCAGATAGCCGAGGAACTCGCTGATCAACCCGAAATCAGGCGCGGCCCGGCCGGACAGCAGCCACACCTCGCCGTACCGCGCCCACGCAACTGCTCATCCGTCACGAGACGTAGGTATCTCAGCGGGATCGCTCTCTGTCAAAGACCGCAGTTACAACGGTGTGTCGTCCCATACCGGACGTCCTTGATTAGCCGGTTAAGAGACGGTCCGCCGGCA
>JAICHZ010000252.1 GCA_025924655.1 Pseudonocardiaceae bacterium
CGGATCAACACGCTGCGTTCGTCCGCGCCTTTGGCGCGGGCGGTGCGAACGTAGTCCTCGGCGAGACTCTCGATCACCGAGGACCGCATGTACCTGGAGAATTGCGCGATGGTAACCAGGGCCAGAGTCAGCACCGGCAGGATCAGCCCGGCAGGCTGCGACAGGATTACCCCTATCGACGAACTCTGGGGCGCTTCCGCAGGCAGAACCGGCAGGTAGACCGCGAATACCACGATGAGTACGATACCAAGAAAAAACGGTGGCGTTGCGTAGAAGATAAAAGCTCCTGCGGTGATCGTGTAATCTGCGACGTGGTTGCGTTTCACCGCTTGTATCATGCCGAGCGGGATGGCTACGGCGAGGGCGAAGAGCGTCGACAGAACGGTGAGGACCAAGGTTTTAGGAAGCCGCTCACCGATCAGCGAAGCAACCGACTGGTTGAACTTCGTAGAAAAGCCCAGGTCGCCGGTGACAAGCTGCTTGAGCCAATTCCAGTACTGGATCGGGACGGGGCGATCGTAGCCCATCTGAAGGTTGAAGTTCGCGATCGCCGCAGGTGTAGCACGGGCACCAAGCTGTGCGCGGGCTGGTCCGCCGGGGAGCAGATGCAACAGGATGAAAACTATCACTGTCACAAGCAGCACGACGACAATGGACTGAAGTAGCCGCCGGGTGATGAATCCGGTCATTTCACGTAGTACCAATCCTCCGGCGTGATGTTCAGGTACGGACTCTGCGGAGTGACCCCTTTGAGGTTGTTCGCGATCTCTGTTAGCGCATAGTCGTAATTCGGCTGCCAGACGGCTGGCACCGTTTGTGAGCCGTACTGAGCGTAGGCCTGCAAAGCCTCTGGTGAGTCGCTGTGTTGAGTTGTCGCGATGAGCTGGTCTAGCTTCGGATCCGAGAAGCTACCTACGTTGGAACCGGCACCGGTGCCGAAGATTTGTTCGCCGGTGGGATAGAAGTCCGGAGCGAACACCCAGCCGCCTCCCCAGTTGCCCATTTCCCAGTTACAGTCGGGTTTGCCGGCGTTACAGGGAATGGCAGTACCGATTACGGTGTTGAACGGTGCTCCCCGTAGATCCAGCCTGATGCCGACCTTGGTGGCCGAGGATTGCAGTTGCTGCATCGCCAGAGTCACCTGCGGGGTCCCGGTGGCGTACATCATCTGGAAGTCCAGTTGGGCGCCGGCTGGCACCCCAGGGCCGCATTGGTTGGGGCCAGTGCCAGGCCGTTCGCAGATCCCCACCCCGTCGCGCGGCGTGCTCCAACCGTGATCGGCCAGAAGTGTCCTGGCGCGATCAGGATCGTAGGTGAACGGATTGGGCTCGGTCTTGTCGCTGGCGTACAGGTTCTCCGGTGTCGTGGGCACTGGGCCGTTGGTCGTCGCGCCGTACCCGTGCACAGCAGCCTTGATGATCGACTTCTGGTCGACAAGGGATGCCAAAGCTTGCCGGAAGTACTGCTGCTGAAAGATCGGGCCGACCTTCGGGTTGTGATTATTGAGCGGGAAGTAGTTGACTGCGAAGCTGTACCAGCGGTCCAACGTGTAGTTGTCTTCCAGCGGGTTGTGTCCAACCTTCTGGTTATCCGGCCTGGCCGGCGCGTTTTCCGGCGGTAGGTAGCCGACTTGGATAGCGTTGTTGCCGGAGCGCAAAACGTTGTACTCGGCAGCGTTCTCGGAAAACGGTGCTTCGTTGAACTGAGCAAGATGCGGCTTGTTTGGTCCCGAGTAAGATTTGTTGGGGATGAAACTGATGTTGCCGTCGGCGTTGAAGGATTTCAGCCGCCAGGGGCCGTCCACCACCTGCCACAGCGGGTTCGTAGCATAGCTGTTGATACTCTTCGCCTGGTCGGCGAGGTACTCGTAGACCGCGGTGCAGTCGCTGATCTTGTGCTCGCAGTCGCTGGTGCCGGTCGCCGTGCGGTCCCAGGCGTGCGGAAGCGGCGTGACCTGGGAAAGTTCATTGTACACGAACCACTTCGCGCTGTAGCTCTTGTTCAGGTGGAAGGTCACCTGGTTCGGCGAGTCCGCAGTCACCGAGTCGATGTCGTCGGGAATCCCTCCCGGTACGTAGACCGCCCAGTTCTTCTTCTCCGCCTTCATCATGTTGATCCAGAAGACGATGCCGTCCGCTGTCACCTTCGTACTGTCCGACCACGCGTAGTCGCGTAGCTTCACGGTCACGGTGCGGTTGTTATCGGAGAAGGCTGGATAGTTGGCGAGACTGAGTCTGTCGTTCAGTACGGGCTGGCCGTTGTCGCCGAACCAGTACAGGGGTCGGTACATGAGCTGTTGTAGGTCTGAAACTGTGGTAACACTGAAGTATTCGATCGGCATGAACGGAAAAATATAATTCGGAGTGGTGTTCGCCGGTTCGGCGAACGTAGCGACTCCGCCTTCCACGGGCCGACCGGAGCTGGGCGTCGTTTGACCACCACAGCCGGCCCCGATCAGTACGGTGATCGAGAGGAAAACCGTCCAAATCGATCTTCGTGCGCGGAAGGAACCCGGCCTTCGTGGCCACATTGCACACCTCCTTCTGGTCCGGCATGCAGCCGACGATCACACTGGGTGACTAGGTCCAGTATCCTGACACCGAAGCGGGACGGGTTGATTACACCCGGCCTACCAGTGCCCATCCCTGCCGGGTCTGGAGTTAGCCGATGGACGCGCTGATTTGCGCTGAGTGGCTGTTGCCCGGGCCTTCGGGCCAGCGGCTCACAGACGGCGCTGTGCTCGTCGAAGGGGACCGAATCAGCGCCGTTGGTCTCCGAGCGGTACTGCAAGCGCGTACTGGCGACCAGATCCCGGTGCTGGAGTACCCCGGGTCAACCCTGATGCCGGGACTGATCAACAGTCATGTCCACCTCTGCTTCGATACCAGCGCTGACCCCGTGCGTGCGTTCCGAGACTCCAGTCCAGAGCAGTTACTCTCGGGCGTGGCTGACCGCGCCGCCCAGGCGCTGCGGGTCGGTGTGACCACTGTCAGGGACCTCGGTGGCAGCGACCTGGTATTCCAGATTCGCGACGAGATCGCGGCCCGCACTCGCCCCGGCCCCCGCATCGTGGCATCAGGCCCACCGCTGACCGTCGCAGGCGGCCACTGCTGGTTTTTCGGCGGCGTAGTCGGCGACGACAGCTCCATCCGCGCGATGGTCCGGCGTCACGCGTCCGCTGGCGCAGATCTGATCAAAGTGATGGCCAGTGGCGGGCACATGACCCGGGGTGGGGCCGAGATGTGGCAGTCCCAGTTCACCACCGACCAGCTGCGAGCAGTGGTCGCCGAGGCAGCGCAGGCTGGGCTTCGGGTTGCCGCGCACGCTCACGGCGCCGAAGCCATCACCGCTGCGGTCGACGCGGGCGTGCACACGATCGAACACTGCAGCTGGATGGCTGGGGCGGGCGAGTATGACCGGCGGGAAGATACCGCGCGCAAGATGGCCGCGGCCGGGATCTTTGCCTGCGCCGCCCTCAGCCAGAATTGGCGCGCCTTGTACGACCGCCTCGGCCCTATCCGGGGACCGAAGACATTCGGACGGCTGAAATGGATGGACGCGCTGGGGGTGCCGTTCATCGCCGGCACCGACGCGGGGTTACCCGGATCGGTCTTCGACAACTTCGCCGGCGCGTTGGCGCTCTACTCCTGGCTGGGTTTTGCCAACGACCGCATCATCGAGTTCGCCACCGTCAACGCCGCAGCAGCCCTCGGCCTCGGGGCGGTCACCGGCCGACTCGCCCCCGGCCTGGCCGCAGACCTGCTTGTTGTCGGGGGTGATCCACTAACCACCCTCGACGCATTACATAATGTCCGGATGGTGATGGCCGGCGGAACCCTGCATCCGCCCAGCTCGGCCGCACCTCGGATCTAGAGTGGAGTCGATGCCGCCGGAGAGCAAGATGTCCACCGGGATGTCGGCGACCACAGTCCCCGCGCCCGACCAGGGATGATGCATGCGTGACCTGACTCGACTGTCCACCAGCGAACTGGCTCGGTACCGCCGCGACTTGCGGGACGAATATGAGGCGCTGCAGGCCCGGGGGTTGGCGCTGGATCTGACCAGGGGCAAGCCGTCGGCCGAGCAGTTGGACCTGTCCGAGCCACTGCTGGAGCTGCCGGGGGCTGGCAAGCACATGGCCAGCGATGGTGCAGACACTCGCAACTACGGAGGTCTGCGCGGACTGGTGGAGCTGCGGGAGATCTTCAGTGATCTGCTGGGAGTTCCCGTCGAGCAGCTGATCACGTTCGGTAACTCCAGCCTGGAGCTGATGCACGAGTGCCTGGTGCACGCCGTGCTGTTCGGCGTCCCCGGATCGGCGCAGCCGTGGGGGATGGGTACCGGGACGGCGTTGCTGTGCCCGGTGCCGGGCTATGACCGGCACTTCGCGCTGTGCGAGAAGCTGCGCATCGAAATGATCACGGTGCCGATGAACGCAGCCGGTCCGGACATGGACGAGGTCGAGCGGCTGGTCGCAACGGACGCCAGGATCAAAGGGATCTGGTGCGTGCCCAAGTACAGCAACCCGTCGGGCATCCGGTACTCCGAGCAGACCGCCGGTCGGCTGGCCCGGATGCACACCGCGGCCCCCGATTTCCGGATTTTCTGGGATGACGCCTACGCCGTGCACCATCTGACCGAGGCCCGGCACGAGACCGCCGACATCCTGCGGTTGGCCGCCGCTGCTGGCCACGGCGATCGGCCGTTCGTGTTCGGCTCCACGTCGAAGATCACGCTAGCGGGCAGCGGGGTGGCGTTCTACGGTGCCTCCACGGCCAACGTGAACTGGTTGATCGGGCACCTGGCCAAGCGCACCATCGGCCCTGACAAGGTCAACCAGCTACGGCACGCACTATTCCTGGAAACTCCAGCCGGCGTGCATGCTCATATGGACCGCCATCGGGCGCTGCTGAAACCGAAGTTCGATCTCGTCCAGCGCACCTTGGCGACCCAACTGGGCGGCAGCGGGGTGGCGACCTGGACGCAACCCGAGGGAGGTTACTTCGTCACGCTCGACGTGCTGGAGGGTTGCGCCAGCCGAGTCGTGGAGCTCGCTGCTGACGCCGGCATCGTGCTGACCGCCGCGGGCGCGCCGTTCCCGTACGGCAAGGACCCGAACGACCGGGTGATCCGGCTGGCACCGACCTACCCACCACTGTCAGAGCTGGCTGAGGCGCTGGACGGGTTGGTCCTGTGCATCAAGCTGGCCGCAGTCGAGCGTCTGCTGGCCAGCGGTTAGGCGGGCTTGTCGTCTGGGATCTGCGCGCCGCAGTGGGTGCACATGACCGGTGGGTCCTGGTCGGCCAGCAGGCCGCATTCCGGGCAGACTCGGGGCAGCCAGCAGGCGGCGTCGCCTCCCTCGTCGGTTCTGGGAGTGGTCACCTGGCCTCCTGGCACACTTTGGGCGGTCGATAAGCGGTAGCCAGACTCGTAGATCACGGTTTGTGTGCCTCCCGCGACAATATGTGTCACCGGAGGCACACAAACCGTGATCTACGTTTCACATCCGTTCTGGTGCCGCGATCCCCAGCAGGTTCAAGCCCTGACGCAAGGTGCGGGCGGTGAGCTGGCACAGCGCGATGCGGTTGGTACGGACGTGTTGTGCCGCTGAGAGTACCGGGCAGGCTTCGTAGAAGTCAGTGAATGCTTTGGCCAGTTCGTAGAGATGGCCGCACAGTCGGTGCGGTTCCAG
>JAICHZ010000253.1 GCA_025924655.1 Pseudonocardiaceae bacterium
CGAATACAACGGACACCAATACCGCTGGACGACGCTCGCGAGCTAGGACCAGGACAAGCAGCAGAGCAAGCACAGCAGACAGTGCGGCACCGTAGGCAATAACACCCCAGGTCAACACGTAGGGAACCCGACGGCGAGGCGCGCGGCCGTAAGTGGAATTCTAGTCCTCTTGGCTGACGCGGTCCGAAACGCGATCCTCGGCCGCCGTGATCCTCGACAGTTCTTCTGCCATCGTAATCGTGTGGCAGAATGTGTCGATCGAGACCTCTCGCCCGCCCAGGCTCTTAAGCGCCTCGACAGTCACTGGATCCCGCATGGAGAGTCCGAGATCCTCGGCCCAGCTCATAGCCGATTTGGAATCGGTCATGCTGGCCATCATCTGGTCGCGATCGTGGTCCGTGCGCGTCGCTTTCACCGACTGCTGGACAGTTCGAATCTGGGCCGGAAAGCGGAAATCGTCTACGACGTGAAGCTTGGCGGGATCTGTCTTGAGCCAGCGGCCAAGCGCGCCTCGGATGCTCTCCCGCGCTTCGGCCACGTTAGGGCACAAGCAACGGACACGAGGTTCTTCGGCGATCTCTACTATCCAAGCGTCGCCGTCTCGCTCGTATACCGCGGTGTAGGTCTCGCTCACATCAACCAGTCCCTCCCGATGCACGGCACCAGGACCAACTCTCGAAAGCTGGTCCAGCCGACGCCATGAGGCTACTCGGTCGGCGACGCTGACCCAAGGCAGCAGCAGTACTGCCGCCGGCGGTAACGCTGCGCCGACTGGGCGGTTGACAGTACGTAATCGGCACAGACCAAGACGCTCACGGACGGTGGCGTGCGCACCGCAACGGTGTTAAACGGAGTAAGGAAGACCGCCGAGAGTGCTGCTCTGGCGTCGCTGCCTGGGTTGCCCCGGCGTCCGTTCAACTATCCGAGTGACCACTGGGCGTGGCGAGCCGGGTACTGTGCGCCAACCCTGGCATGGTCTACTCACAACCCGCCGGGCGGCCGCTCGGCGCACAACCATGATCAGACCCCCAGGGGGTTGCGATGACTGCGTTGACCGTGGTCGCCCAGGCTACCGAGCTGGGCACGAACAACCTGCGCGCCTGGATGTTGAACAACGTCGTGCCGCTGCTGCTGCTGGCGGTAGCGGTGTTGCTGCTGTGGTTGGGCGGCGGTAAGGGAGACAACGCCGGGGTCATGCGACGGGTCGGAGGTGTGATCATCGCGTTGGGCGTCGTTGGGCTGGCCGTTTCCGGCGCAGGGGTGAACCTCGGAACGTGGATCGCCGGCTTGTTCACCGGCTGAGCGGGGAGTGACGCGACGTTGCGGATCCGCACCGATGACGATGTTTACCGAGTAGACGCGGTCTGGCTCGGCCCGCCCCAGGCGACGTTCCCGTGGCGCGCACGGTACGTGGCCTGGGGCGTCGGGATGGTGACGTTTCTGGTTGTTCTCGGCCTCGAGCGTCAGCTGGGCATTGGTTTTGGCTTCTTCTCCACCGGCTGGGGACTGCTCATCACCATCCTGCTCACCCGACTGATCGGCTCCCGGATCACCCACGAGCGGCCACTGACCGCCGTTGCCGCGATGTGGGTGCGGGAGCTCACGGCGCCCCGGAGGGTGACCGCGGGGCGCGGTGGCGCCGCCAGCGCATCGCGGGTCCGGGTCGAACGCGACCGCCCCCGGCCCGGCCAACGGTCGAGCCGTCGCTGGGGTCGCAGGAAGGAGCGCACAGGTGTTCGAGCTCCGACGTCCTCCCAGCAGCGGTGAAGGCGACCAACACCCGGGCTCCAACCGGCGCGGCCACAAGCTCCCGGGCGAGACTGCGGCCCCCACGTACACCCCGTCGATCGCGCTGCGCTCAATTGACGGCCATCTGGTCCGCAACGGTCAGGAGGTCTACGCGTGGTACCGCCTCGCGTCGCAGCGCTGGTCGTTCCGCTCGGACTCGCAACGGCAGGACCTGATTCACGCTATCGCGGGCCAGTACGCGGAGTTGCAGGGCCGGTGGATGCACCTGCGAGTCACCGCTCGCCCGTACCCGATCCGGATGTGGGCCGAAGCCCACGTCCGCAACGCGGTAGGCAGGCTGCCCGACACCCCCGGTGCGCTGTCCTTCGACGACTACATGATCGGCGAGCAGCAGCAGTTGCTCGGGCATTCGATGGCCGAAAAGGAGGTCTATCTCGGCGTGCAGGTGCAGACCCGGTCCATGGTGGATCGGGTCGTGGAGCGGGCCGCGCCGGTACTGCGGCGGGTGTTTCCCACCGCCGTCGACGCTGAGCTGGTCGCGATCGACGCCGAAGTGGAGCACCTCGACGGCGTGATCGGTGTGGCCGGGCTGGAGGGTCGGCCGGTGACCGCAGGGGAGATGTCCTGGCTGATGCACCGATCGTGCTCGCTGGGCCTGCCCGCGCCGCGCAACCTGCCGGCGACCCCCGGTGCCACCTGGGAACCCGAGGATCTGGCCAGCTTCACCGACGCCGCAGACTTCCACACCGAGCCCTACGCGCCCACCCTCACCGTTCGCGGCCGCACCGGCTCCAACGCCGGCGTCGCGCGGCACGTCGTGGTCCTCACCGTGGGGCAGATGCACGGGTTGCGGATCCCGGAGATCGACGATCCGTGGGTGCAGCGCTCCGACCGCCTGCCGGCCGGGGTCGAGTGGTCGGCCCGAATCTACGTGCGCCGCCCCGAGGAGGTGGCCGGCGAGCTGCAGCGGCAGATGAACAAGGTGCGTTCGCAGGTGCGCCACTACACCGACGAGCATGACCTCGAGCCGCCGCAGAGCCTGGTCCGCCAGGCCACCCGGGTGCTGGAGATCGACGACGAGATGACGTCGGGCTTCACTGCGCTGGGTACCCGGGTGCGGTCCTGGTGGCGAGTGGCGGTATCGGGGGCTACCGAGCGCGATGCACTGCGTTTGGCGCAGCAGCTCCTGGATCTCTACAAACCCAAGATCGCCATCGAGCATCCGGAGTCGCAGTACGCGCTGGCCCGCGAGTTCATCCCGGGCGAACCGCTGTCCTCGGGTGCCTACCTGCGCCGCGGCTCGGTGATCTGGGCGGCTGCCGCGGTGCCCACCGCCACCGCGGAGGTGGGGGACCGGCGCGGAATCCTGCTCGGCGAGACGTGCACCGCCACCCGGCGCCCGGTCGCCTGGGACCCGTGGATGGCTCAGGAGATCCGGGATTCGTCCGGGTTGACCGCGTTGGTGGCCGGGCTCGGTGGCGGCAAGTCCTTCCTGGGCGGTGGCATCGTCTACAAGACGCTGCGTGCCGGCGCGTATTGGACCCTGCTGGACCCCTCCGGCCCGCTGGCCAAACTGTGTGAGTTGCCCGAGCTGCGGCCCTACGCGCGGCCGATCAACCTGCTCAACGCCCAACCCGGCATCCTCAACCCGTACCGGGTCGTCGCCGAGCCCGAGTTGGCGCATTTCCTCGACGAGGACGACCCGGAGCGAGCCTGGCGGCGGGAGAAGGCGCTGACTGCCGCCACCCGGCGCCGTCTGGTACTCGACGTGCTCACCGGCGTTCTCCCGTTCGAGGTAGCTCGGATGGCCAAAACCCGCATCGTGCTGCTCCGTGCGGTACGCGCGGTGGGCGGGCGTCCCGACGCGCACCCCGGTCAAGTGTTCGACATGCTGCGCCGTGATCCCTCCGAGCATCACGAGCACGCCATCGTCGTCGCTGACTTCCTCGACGAGATGCGGGAACGCATGTCGTTGCTCATCCCCGACAAGGGCGCCGACCCCTACACCGAGGTACGCGACGACCGGCTGACCGTGCTCACCATGTCGGGCCTGACGCTGCCCAAGGACACCATCGGTCGGGAGCACTGGACCGACGCCGAGTCGCTCGGCGTGGAGCTGCTCAACCTGGCCGCCTGGCTGACCCAGCGGTCGATCTACGAACGTCCCCGTGATCAGCGCAAGGGCGTCTGGATCGATGAAGCGTTCTTCCTGTCCGAGGTCCCCACCGGTCGCGTGTTGATGAACCGGTTCGCGCGGGACTCCCGCAAGTGGAACGTGCGGGTGCTGTTGTCGTCGCAGGTCCCGGCGGACTTCCTGAAAATCCAGGGCTTTGTGTCACTGCTGGACTCGGTCTTCGTCGGCAGGCTCGACGACGGGCCCGCGCAGGCCGACGCGCTGCGCCTGCTGAAGGTCCCCATCGGGGTCGGATATGAGCAGGTGGTGGCCTCGCTGGGGCGTCGCCCGGGAGGTGACCGGATGGCCACGGAACGAGACCGGGCACCCCGACAGTTCATCTTCGGTGACGGCGCTGGCGGCGTCGAGCGAGTACGGGTGGATTTCTCTGGCGCGCATCTAGAGCATTTGTGCACCGCGCTGGACACCACTCCGGATGCGCTGCGCGGCGGTTCGTCAGCTGTGGAGCTGCCCAGCACGGCCGATCTTGCGTCTGAAGAGGGCCACAGCTCAGGACCGAGTGGGATCCCGGCCGCCGCATCGAGGACCCGAGCATGATCCTCCGGGTGCTGCGCGGCCGACGGATCCCGGCGTTGTTGGCGTTGCTCGGGCTGATGGCGGCCATCGCGCTGCTCAGCCCGTCGACCGCCTGGGGGTCTTCAGCGCTGGCCCAGGTCCCCGGAGCCGACGACTGCAAACAGCCACCCAACCCCGAACGACCCGGGTCCGGCATGGTCGGTGCGATCGATCCGACACCGCTGCAGGCTGGCGCGCCGAACAGCGCGTACCACGAGGTCGGCTACGCCGGACTGGTGTGGCACACCTATGACCTCGGCTGTGGTCCTTCGGGCCTGCGCAACCCGAATGCGGTGATCGACACCTGGACCGGCAACCTGCTGTTCGACGTCGGCAAGGCGATCGTCGGCGCCACTAACGGGCTGCACTACGCGCTGTCTGATGGAGGCCTGCTGGCGCCGCTGAACGATCTGATCGTCTCCGGCACGGTCGCGCTGTATGACAGCGTCTACGCACCCTGGTTCGGGCTGGTCGCACTGCTGCTGGCGATCGTGCTGTTCCGATCGATCTGGCGCGGCGACCTCGCCGCGGTCAGCAAACGCGCGGCGTGGGCGCTGGCCGGCATCTGGCTCGCGGCTGCGACCTACCTGACCCCGCTGCTCTACACCCAGGTGCTCGATGGCGTCCTGGTCGAGGGCAGTAACGATGTGCGCAGCGGGTTCTTACACGAGGTCGGTATCGATCAGCGCGATGCGCTACCGACCCTGCTGCACGACCAGATCATCTACCGCAACTGGCTACGCGGGGAATTCGGTTCCCCGGACGGTCCGCAGGCTGCCCAGCTCGGCCGTGACCTACTTCGGGCGCAGGCCTACACCAAGCAAGAGATCGCCGACGGCGCGGACGATCCGAAATCCGGTGTCGCGGATCGCAAGAAGCAGGAGTACAAGGCGATCGCTGACCGGACCGGCAGCGCCTACGGTTACTTCCAGGGCGTGGACGGCAACCGGATCGGCGTCGGGTTCCTGGCTGCCCTGCAGGCGGTGATGTTCGGACTGTTCCAACTGCTCGCGCAGGCGGCGTTGCTGCTGGCTCAGGTGCTGCTGCGGGTGGTGATCCTGCTCGGCCCGATCATCGGTTTGATCGCAATCCTGTACCACGACCTGCTGCGCGGCGTCGGCCGCGCGGTCGGTGCCGCGCTGCTCAACATCGTGGTGCTCTCAGCGCTGGCCGCACTGCACAC
>JAICHZ010000254.1 GCA_025924655.1 Pseudonocardiaceae bacterium
CGCCGTGGGCGGATTACCCGCCCGATCGACAAAAGCCACGATCAGGGCCTCCCGTGGCGAGACGCGTCGAGCACATCCCGCTGCTACCGCACGGTACCGGTGTGTGGCCGTCCTGGGAATACGCCACTCACGAACCGGCCAATTCGGCGCGAATCACCGACGGGATAAGCGGCTCGTCAAGCAACCGCAGATAACGCCCACCCAATGCCTGCGCGGGCGGCCGGTCGGCTAGCCAGGTGGACAGCAGCCGGTAGCCCTCTACGTACGTGCTCGTGTAGGCACGCCACAGCGGGTCGCCGAGAAATCGCAGTATCTGGCTGGCCCGCGGTTCGGGCACCATCAGCCATCGCTGCAAGTAGGCCGACACGTCCGCGAGATCGGCATGCTGATCGTGCAGCATCAGGGCTGCGTCCTGGCGGACCCCAAGCAGGCCCGCTGCCGCCGTCTCCAGCCGCTCAGCGAGCTCGCCGTCCATCCGCAAACCCAGATCAGCGAGGATCTCCGCAGCCCATGGCCCCCACCCGGGACCGACCGCGGCGGCCAGCCCGAGGTCAGCCAGACCCTCCGCCATCAGGCACTGCGGGGTATTCACCAGGAAGATCGTCTGTTCTTCATGGTGATCCGTACGCACCAGCCCGGCCTCCTTGCGGCAGTGTTCGGTGTGATGGCCTGGATAAGCCTCGTGCGCGACCAGGTGCGGCAGGTTCGCCATCCGATGTCCGAGATCGGCGTTGATCGCTACTCGGGAGCAGAAGTCACCGAGGTAATAGTTGAACCCGCTCCACGGCTTATCGGTGACCACCTCGTAGCGCACGGTCTCCTGCGGCGGCAGCCCAAACGTTGCCCGGACCCGATCCCTCAGCGCGCTGGACAGCGCTTCGACCGCAGGTTCCAGGCGCTGCGGCGCGATCTCATCCCGGGCTCGGTGGGCGGCCAACCGATCGGCCAGTGGATCGGTGCCGGGCAGCAGCCGGTCAACGTCGGCATGCGCTTGGCGGTAGACGTCGGGATCGCCCGGTGTGATGACGACGTCGAAATATGCCGCCACCTCCGCCACGAGACCGACCTGCTGCCCGGCCAGCACCCGGCCGCTGCATTCCAAGGCGCTCAGGTGCGCTGCCAGGAACCGAGCCCGCGCCTCGGCCAGTCCGGTGTTGGGAAGCTCCGCCCGCAGTTGGGCCGCGCGGCGGCCCAACACCGCCGGATCCGGCGGGGGCTCGTTGTCCACCTGGCGCCGCAGCGCCGGGTCGCCGGTGTAAGCGTCGACGAAACCCTCGACGAGCCGGTCGAACCGCAGGCCCAGCAGCAGGTACTCGCGGACCAGCTCGGCGGCGTTCATCTGCTGACGATAGAGCTTGTGAGTCGCATTGAGTGCTATAACGCTGTTTGCCCCTCACGACCCGAACCGGCGGTGCCGGGCGGCATAATCGCGCAGCGCACGCAGGAAGTCCACCTTTCGGAAGGCCGGCCAGTAGGCGTCGCAGAACCAGAACTCCGAATGCGCTGACTGCCAGAGCAGGAAACCGGACAGCCGCTGCTCGCCGGAGGTGCGGATGACCAGGTCGGGGTCAGGCTGGCCAGAGGTGTACAGGTGCTCGGCGATCTGCTCGACGTCGAGCACCTCGGCGAGCTCCTCCATGGTGGTCCCCGCCTCCGCGTGCTTGAGCAGCAGCTTGCGCAACGCGTCAGCGATCTCCTGGCGACCGCCGTAGCCCACCGCGACATTGACCGCCAATCCGGGTCGATCCCGGGTCCGAGCCGCCGCGCTGGTCAACCGCTGCGCCATCTCCGGCGGCAAGAGATCCAACGCACCGACGACCCGCACTCGCCACGGCGTGTCCGGCGCGCATAGCTTGTCGACCACATCGGCGATGATCTCCAGCAAGGGTTCGACCTGATCCGGCGGCCGGTTGCGCAGGTTATCCGGAGACAGCAACCAGAACGTCGCGATCTCGACACCACTGTCCTGGCACCAGTCGAGCAGCTCGACCAGCTTGGCGGCACCGACCCGGTGACCGTCACTGACGTCGGCAAACCCCGCCTCCTTGGCCCAGCGGCGATTACCATCCATGATCACCGCGACATGGCGGGGGCGGTCGGCGCCGCGCAGCCGGCGGGCTAGCCGGCGCTCGTAGACGACATAGATAAGGTCCTGCAGCCTCACAAGTCGGGAAGGCTACGCCCCGCTCGATCAGTCAGATTTCAGCGTGACGGTGACCACTAGCGGTCGCCCGTCGCGAACCAGCGAGATCGGCACCCGTTCGCCGATGCCCCGCTCCCGAACAGCGACCGTCAGCGCGTCGGCGGTACCGACGATCCGGTTGCCGACCTTGGTGATGACATCGTTTTCCAGGATGCCGGCCTCGGCGGCGGCACTGCCCTGCTGAACGTTCTGCACTCGGGCACCGTCGGACTTGCCGTCGGTCACCGACGCGGCGTTGACGCCCAGATCGGCGTGCTGGTAATGCCCGGTGCGAATCAGCTCTTGGGCGATCGTTCTGGCCGTATCGATCGGGATAGCGAAGCCGAGCCCGATCGATCCCCCGCCTTCGACGGCGCCCAGAGTGCGGATCGCGGTGTTGATGCCCACTACCGCGCCCGCACCATCCACCAACGCCCCACCGGAGTTGCCCGGGTTGATCGCCGCGTCGGTCTGGATCGCGTCGATCACCGCGTTGCCGTTACTTCCTTCAGCCTCCAGCCGCACTGGCCGGTTCACAGCGCTGACGATGCCGCTGGTCACCGTGCCGGCGAGGCCGAGCGGAGAACCGATGGCGATCACCGGGTCGCCGGGCTTCAGCGTCGATGAACGGCCGAGCTGGGCCACCGTCGCGTTGGCGACCTCGACCTTGACCACAGCGAGATCGGTCTTGGGATCCCGGCCCACGATTCGCGCCGGCAGCCGGGTGCCGTCACTGAACACCGCTTCCAGGGTGGCGTGCGGGATGTCCGCGGCGGGGGCTACCACGTGATTGTTAGTCAGCAGGTATCCGTGGCCGTCGATCACCACACCCGAGCCGAAACCGCCCTGGTCCCCGACCCGGAACTCCAGGGACACCACCGCGGGCAGTACCCGACCGGCCACCGCCGCCACCGAGCCGGCCGGCCGGTCGATCGCCGGCTGCACCTGCGCCAGGGTGAAACCTGGATCGTTGAGCAGGGTGCCGCCCTCGGCGGTGAGCCGGCCCACAAGCCCGCCGACTCCACCGATCAGTAACGCCACCGTCGCCAGTGCGACAAGCGCTCGGTTGGTCAACCGGCGACCGAACAGCACCTCCGCGACGCTCAGCCGGGCTCCTGGCCGCGGCGGTTCGTCGGCGTTGACATCACGCTGCCGCACTGCGGGGTCGCCGAGCACCGCTGCCGCCCACGGATCGCGCCACGGGTCACGCGCGGCCCCTTGCGGCCAGAAGTCGTCCTCCCCCACCGACCCTGCCGAGGATCGCGCTCCGTTGCGCCCTGGAGGCCGTTGCAACAGCTCATCGGACCGCGATGGCCTACCGAACGCGGTTTCCAACGCCTCCGGGGTCGGCGGCGCGGCGGCCCATTCACGAATGGCTCCAAAGGGCTGGTCGGCAAACGCTCCGGTCACTCCAGCAGGTCGGCCGAACTGCTCCGCCGCCGCGGGCTCAACCGCAGGCTGCGGTGCCGGTCTCGAGACGAACGGAGGCGGCCCCGGATGCCCTTCCGTCGGGAAGGGCCGGTAGGCGTCGTGATCCTGCGAGGCGTCGTGATCCTGCGGCGTGGCCATGGTCTCCTGGGTCAGGCGGGCACTCGGCGATCAGCCAGTCTTCCCGCGCCCCGGTGAAATGTGCGTAGCGCGATTATCGCCCGATCCAACGACCGCGTGCCGACGGTCCGGCTCCCCAGCGCGAACTCGCACCCAGCGCGCCGGGAGCCGAGCTCGGATCGGCGAGCTCGACGATAGCGCCCTCGGCCGTCACCGCCAGCCCGGCCGGTGCGGTGGGCAGGTCTGCGGTCCGCGGAATCTCGCGCAGCGCGGCGAGCAAGTCGGCCGGGGCCGGCGGGCACTGCGCCGAACGAACCACACTGCGGGCCTGGTGTTGCGCGGCGACCTCTGCGGCACAGGACTGGCACATGGCGAGGTGAGCGGTGGCACGGTCACGGGCAACCGGGCCTAGCTCTCCGTCAACGAAGGCCACCACGGCATCGACTGCCAGGTGCTGTGTTGCGTTGAGGCTCGCTACCAAGTCCGAGAAGCTGCGGCCCCGCAGGTCCGTCATCCAGCCTCCTCACCCAGCGTCGGCGCGTCGCTTTTCGAGCGCCGCCTTGAGCGCCTGCCTGCCGCGGTGGATCCGGCTACGAACCGTCCCGAGCTTCACCCCGAGCGTGGCGCCGATCTCCTCGTAAGACAGACCCTCTACATCACAGAGTACGACAGCCGCGCGGAATTCTGGTGCGAGGTCGTCCAATGCCTGCTGCAGATCCGGATCGAGGTGGGTCGCAACGTAGACCTGCTCCGGGCTCGGCCCATCGCCGACGAGCCGGTCGGTGTCCTCAGGCAGGCCCTCCATCCGCAGCCGGGCACGTCGACGCACCATGTCCAGGAACAGGTTGGTCGTGATCCGGTGCAGCCAGCCCTCGAACGTACCGGGCTTGTAGGACCCCAGACTACGAAACACCCGGATGAACGTTTCCTGGGTAAGGTCCTCCGCGTCGTGTGGATTGCCCGACAGCCGGTAGGCCAACCGGTAGACCCGGTCGGCATGCTCGCGCACAACCTGATCCCATGAGGGCGGTACCCATGCCTCGGCTGCCCGAGTTGCCTCGTCCTGTGCATGGTCGAGGGAAATCGCCTGCCCAGGAGCAGCAGGACCGCGAAAGCGAGTCTGGGTAGCCATTGGCTGGGTCTCACACCTCCGGGTTGACGACAGGACGCCGGTCACAGGCACTCACGGGAGTGCAACGCGGAGATGGCGGCCAATGTTTCCGAGATCTCCCCACGGATGTCCCGGGCAGGAACCCGGTAAACCGATCCGCAACGAATCCCGCTTCTATGATGGTGGGCAAGCGTGTGACCTGGGTAAGGGGCGGCTAAGAAGATCCTAAGAGTAAGCCGGTCGAGACGGTTCCGCTGATCCGGCGCGGCGTCGCTCAGATGGCACACACCGCGGCGCTACGCTGCGCAGCGTGAGGTCGACCGGCAGCCCAGGCGGACCGCCTGCCCTGTCCGGCAGCGCCGTGCGCGAGTACCTGGAGAGCTTCGTCGCTGAGGACGAGTTACTGGCCGCGGCCCGCGAGCGCGCCCAGGAGTGGGGCTGCACTCCGATCGGGCCGGCCGGCGGCGCCGCGCTGCGATTTCTGGCCAGCGCACTCGCCGCCCGCGCCGTGGTCGAGATCGGTACCGGCGCGGGCATCAGCGGACTGTGGCTACTGCGGGGAATGACTCCCGACGGGGTGCTCACCTCCATCGACGTCGAACCCGAGCCCCAACGCGCCGCCAGGCAGACGTTCGCCGAGGCCGGGTTCCCGCCGTCGCGCTATCGCCTGATCATGGGGCAAGCCCTGGACGTGCTACCCCGGCTCACCGACGGCGGCTACGACCTGGTCTTCGTCGACGCCGCCGAGCCCGAGTACCCGCGCTACCTAGAGGCCGGTGTGCGGTTGCTACGCCCCGGCGGGGTGATC
>JAICHZ010000255.1 GCA_025924655.1 Pseudonocardiaceae bacterium
GCCCTGACGTACAGGTTGGCGTAGTCGCCTTGGAAGGCCTCGCGGGCGGCGCCGTCGGTGAACGGGTAAGTGGCGATGAGCTGCAGCGCGTTGGGCAGATCCGCGCCCGCCGCGGCCAGCTGCACCAATGTGGGACGCAGCAGCTGCAGGTCCGCGACCAGGTCGTCGCGGCTACGGTTGATCGTGTCGGTCGCCACCACCGACAGCCGGTCCAGAGCCTGCAGCGTGCCGGTGAGCTGGGTGCGCTGATCGGCCAGTACTTGTAGTCCCGGGGGGAGCCCGTCGAGCGCGGTGGCGATCTGCCCGCGCTGCCGGGCCAGCGTGGCCGATAGCCGGTTGAGCGCATCCAGCGCCCGGTTGATCTCCGCTTTGCGCGCGTCCAAACCGGACACCAGCGTGTTCAGGTCCGCCAGCAGCGCCCGCAGCTGCGGCTCGTGCCCGGACAGCGCTGCGTTGAGCTCGGTGGCGATGGTCCGGATCTGGTCGACGCCACCCCCGTTGAGCAGCAACGACAGCGCTCCGAGCACTTCTTCGACGTCGGTGGCTCGGCTGGTGCGGGCCACCGGGATCACCGCGCCGTCGGCCAGCCGGCCCTGTGGTGGCTCGCCGGCGGGCGCGGCGAGCTCGACGAACTTCTCGCCCAGCAGGCTGGTGGTGCGCACCCGGGCGACCGCGTTGGCCGGCAGCGCGACGCTGCGGTTGACCTCCATCGTGACGATCGCACGCCAGGTGTCCGGGGCGAGCCCGATCGTGCGGACCGCGCCGACCGACACGTCGTTGACCTTCACCAGTGACTGCGGCACCAGCTCCAGCACATCGGAGAACTCCGCGGTGACGTGGTAAGGGTCCGTTCCGGTGTCCGCGCCGCCGGGCAACGGCACGTTCTGCAGGCCGCCTTGCAGCACGCCACATCCGGCCAGCGTCAGGATCGACGCACTGAGCAGCATCGCGGTCCACCGGTTCATCGGCGGCTCGCGGGGACGGTAGGCAGCGCGAGCAGTGGCAGCGGCGGCGGCTGTCCGGCCTGCAACGCGGTGATCACCTGCGCCGCCGTGGGCAGCGGCACAGCCCCGGTGAGCTGGGGCTCGAGCGCCGCGCAGGTCCGTGCCAGGGTGGCCGGCACCTGCCGCGGAGTGCTGCGCCGCAGCAGCTCGCACACAAACAGGATCGGTGGGGCCCGCAGCTCCTCGATGTTCAGGCGGGTGTCCAGGGTGCCGGAGGAGGCGTTGTAGGCGTTGTTGAGGTTGCTCAGCGCGGTGGGCGCGATGTCGAGGATCTGCCCCAACGCTTCCCGTTGCCGCACCAGGACGGCGGTCACCTCGGTGAGCCGGTCCACGTTCGACTTCAGCACCGCCCGGTTGTCCTGCACGAAGCCGGCGACCTCGCCCAGCGCCAGGGACAGCTCCCGCAGCGCCGCATTGAGATCACCGCGCTCCGCGGCCAGGAAGTTCGACACGTCGGCGAGCTGGGTGGTGAACTGCCGAACCTGCGCGTCGTTGGCGGCCAGGGTGGACACGAAGGACTGCAGCTGGGTGACGGTGGCGAACAGCTGCTTGCGGGACCCGGCCAGCGTCTCGGACAGCGCTGCCACGTTGCCGATCGTGTCGTTGATCGCCTGCCCGTTGCCCCGCAGGTTGGCGGCGCCGACGTCGAGTACATCCGAGAGGGCCCCGTTACGGTTGGCGCCAGTGGGCCCGAGCATGGTGGCGAGGTCGTTAGTGGCCCGGGTCAGGTCGTCGATGCCGAGCGGGACCGCGGTGCGCTGCACCGGGATGACACCGCCGTCGGGCATGGTGGGGCCCCCGGTGTAGGCGGGGGTCAGCGCGACGCTGCGGCCGGCGACCAGGCTGGGCTCGACCACCACGGCCGAAGCGCCGGCTGGCACGGTAACGGAGTCGTCGATCCGCATCACAACCATGACCAGCTGGCCTTGCGGCGCCACCGTGGTGATCCGGCCGACCGGCACGCCGAGGATCAGGACCGGGTTATCCGGGTACACCGCGACCGCGGAGCGCAGGTAGGCGGTGATGGTGCGCCCGGGACGCGGCGCCAGCCACCACATCGCGGCGGCCACCAGCACCCCGAGCACGCAGCCGGCCGCGATCACCCGGCCCAGCCAGCGGGGCATGCTCAGCACCCCCGCTCGTTGATGGTGAGCGGGCCCAGCGCGGTCGGCGGCGGCAGCAGCCCGCAGATGTAGTTGTCGAACCACCGCCCGTTGCCCAGCGTGTTGGTGAACAGCCGGATGAACACCGGCTCAAGCTGTAATCCCCGGTCCAGGTTGAGCTGGTTTCGTTGCAGCACCGCGACGACCCGGTCGAGCTGCTGCAGCGCTGGGCGCAGCTGGGCGCTGTTGTCCGCGACCAGGCCGCGCAACTGCACCGACAGCGCCTGGACGTCGGTCAGCAGCGCGCTGATCGCCTCCCGGCGACGCCGGACCTCGGCGAGCAGCAGGTTGCCATCGGCGAGCAGCCGCTCGAATTCGGCGTTGCGGCCGGCCAGTACCCCGGTCAGCGCCTCGGTGCCGGCCAGCAGGTGGTGGATCTGCTGGTCCCGGCCGGCGATGGTCTTCGAGAGCCGGGACAGCCCGTTCAGGGTGCCCCGGACATCGGCGGGGGTGGCGCGGAAGGTGTCGGCCAGCGTCTGCAGGCTCTGCTCCAGCTGGGCAGTGTCGATCTGCTGGAGCGTGCCGGACAGCCCGCTCAGCGCCTCGACCACGTCGTAGGGCGAGGCGGTGCGGGCCAGCGGGATGGGAGTGCGGGGGTCCAGGGCGCGCTGCCCGCGCGGGTCGAGGCTCACCGATCTCGCGCCCAGCAGGCTCTTGATCTCGATGGCGGCGTTGGTCTGGTCACCGAGCCAGGCGTTGCGGATGCGCAGGGAAGCTCGCACCCGGTCACCGGCCAGCTCCACGGCGGTCACCCGGCCGACCTCGACGCCGGCGATGTACACCGGGTCGCCAGCCCGCAGCCCGGCAGCGTCGCCGAACTGCGCGGTGTAGACAGTGCCGCCACCGATGAAGGGCAGGCTGTCCGCGTTGTACGCGGCGGTGGCCAGCAGCGCGAGCACGACCAGGCCGGCGATCCCGATCGCGATCGGGTGGCCCTGTCTTTTTGACCTCATGGGGCGCGACAACGTCACTGCGAGCACCTCGCGGCGGGCGGCGGCGTGGTCAGCGGGACGACCAACGGCGCGTTGGCGATCGGGACGGTGACGGTCCCTTCGACTCCGCAGAGATAGAAGTTGAACCACGAGCCGTAACTGCCGGCCCGGCTGAGTTTGGTGAGCTTCTCCGGCAGGAATCGCAGCACCCCGTCGATCACCTGGGTGCTGTCCGCGAGGTTGGTCGACAGTGCACCCAACCCGGCGATGTCGTCGCGCAATGCCGGCCGGGCGTCGCTGACCAACCCGGCGGTGGTGCCGGCCAGCTGGTCGATCGAGACGATCGCCTGCCCGATCGGTTCCCGGTCCGCGGCCAGACCCGAGACCAGCCGCTGCAGTTGCAGGATCAACGCGGACAGCTGCTCGTCGCGGCCATTGACCGTGTCCAGCACGGCGTTGAGGTTCGCGATCAGCTCACCGACTACCCGGTCCCGGTCGGCGATGTCCCTGGTCAGCGAGGAGGTACTGGCCAGCAGGCTTTCCACGGTGCCGCCTTCGCCCTGCAACACCTGCACGATCTCCCAGGACAGCCGGTTGAGCTGCGCCGGATCCAGCCCCACCAGCAGCGGCTTGAAACCGTTGAACAGCACGGTGAGGTTCAGCGGTGGCGTGGTGTGCTCGATCGGGATCAGGCCGCTCGGCGGCAGGATCTGACCGACCGGGCCTGGAGCCCGCGCCAAGGCGAGGTAGCGCTGCCCGAGCAGGTTGCGGTACAGCACCGAGGCGGTCACCGACGCTGGCACGTGCTGCCTCGCGTCCACGCTGAAGCCCACCTGCGCGACCCGCCGATCGACCAGCTCGATGGAGTCCACCGACCCCACCCGGACTCCGGCGATGCGCACGTCGTCACCCACCAGCAGACCGCTGACGTCGGTGAACCGGGCCAGGTAGCTGGTGGTGGCGGTCAGCGTGACGTTGGCGATGGTCAGCGCGACCAGACCGGTGGCCAGCGCGGTGACGGCGGTGAACACGATCAGCTTGGTCAGCGGCGCGAACACCCCCCTCACCGCAGCGTCACCTCCGTGCCGCGCAGCAACGGGCCCAGCAGGAAACTCGTCCAGCTGGGCATCTCGGCACCCTGCGCACCATCGGCCGAGGCCAGCAGCGCCGAGAGGAACTGCTGTTCGGCCGGGGAGTTCGGCAGTCCCATCGCTCCCTGCGGTGGGGTACTGACCGGTGGGGTACTGACCGGTCCCACGCCCGGCGAAGGATCTCCGCGGCCGATCGGGGGCGGCGTCGAGCCGTCGTGGATCGGGCCGCCCGGGTACTCCGGGAACTTCGTGCCGTCGAGCACGGGGTAGCAGCGCGGGCCGCGGTCCTCTTCGTATCGAGGCTCGTCCACCCCCGGCAGGTACTTGCCGCGGTTGTTGGTGACCTCCAGGTAGATGTGCAAACCAGGCTGGTGGGTGCCCACCCCGAAGGCCCGGTCGAGCTGCGGCACCAGCCCGGCGATCTGGTGCAGCAGGCAGGGGTACTCCGGGGCGTACCTGGCCAGCGACTCCAACGTGGGCCTGCTGTCGGCGGCCAGCGCGATGAGATTGTCCCGGTTGTCTTGCAGGAACCCCCGAAGGTCCTTCGACACACCGGTGACCGAGATCCACAACTGCGCGAGGTTGGGTCGCTGTTCGGCGACGGTCCGGGTGGTGGTGGACAGGTCCGCCAGCGCGGCGAGCAGGTCGGGTGCGGCCCTGGTGTAGGTGTCGGCTAGATCAGCGGTGCGGGTGATGTCCTCGGACAGTTGCGGCAGCGCCGGGTTCAGCCCGCTGACCAGCTGCTGTGTCCGGACCAGGGTGTCGCCGAGTTGGTGACCGCGACCGCGCAATGCGCCGGAGATCGCGCCCAGCGTGGTAGCCAGATCCTGCGGCGCGACGTCCTGGAGCAGCGGCAGCAGGCTGTCCAACGCCGCGTCCAGCTCCCGGGCTGGCTGGCTGCGGTCCTGCGGGATGACATCGCCCGCCGACAGCGGCCGTCCGGACGGGTGCGGGGGCAGGATCAGCGCGACGTACTTCTCCCCGAACAGCGTCTTGGGCAGCAGCCGCGCGCTGACGTTGTCCGGGATCAGGTGCGCCATCTCGGGTTTCAGGCGCAGCGCCACGGTGGCCGCGGCGCCCGAGGAGCTGATGTCGCGGACCTCGCCGACGATCAGCCCGCGGACCTTGACGTCCGAGTGCTTGTCCAGCTGGAGACCGGTGTGGTCGACGCGCAGTGTTACCGGTACCCCGTCGGAGAAGGCACCCGAATACGTCGCGATGGATAGCGCAATCAAGGACACGGCGATGACCAGGAAGGCGACGCCTTGGACCCTGCGCCGGATCACCGCACTGGTCATCCGGCCACCCGCACCGACGTGAACGTGCCGTAGATGACCAGTGTGAGGAAGAAGTCCGTGACGGCGACGATCACGATGCAGGCCCGCACCGCGCGTCCCACCGCGATGCCCACCCCGGCCGGCCCACCGCTGGCCCGGTAGCCGTAGTGGCAAC
>JAICHZ010000256.1 GCA_025924655.1 Pseudonocardiaceae bacterium
ACTTCCTCGTAGCCGAGGTACCGGTTGAGTGAGGTTGCGATCGCCGGAGAGGACTCGGCGTAGTCGCGGCAGCGCGCCACGTCGGCCTGCGCGCCCTCGACGACCTTGTCGGCGAGCAACCGGGCGGCCGCGGCGAGCAGCCGGGCCGACTCGAGAACGTTGCGCGCCATCACCGGCATCATCACGTTGAGCTGCAGGTTTCCCTGCGAGCCGCAGAAGGCCACGCACGCGTCGTTGCCGATCACCTGCGCGGCGACCATCATCGTCGCCTCGCAGATCACCGGGTTGACCTTCCCTGGCATGATCGAGGAGCCCGGTTGCAGATCGGGCAGCCGCAGCTCAGCCAACCCGGTGCGGGGTCCTGAACCCAACCACCGAATGTCGTTGGCGATCTTGAAAAGTGATACGGCGACGGTGCGCAGCGCGCCGGAGCATTCCACCAGGCCGTCCCGAGCGCCTTGGGCCTCGATGTGGTCGCGAGCCTCGTTGAGCACGTCGAGCCCAGTGGCGTGACGTAGCTGCTCGACGACAGCGGCACCGAAACCGGCTGGTGCGTTCAGGCCGGTGCCCACCGCGGTGCCCCCGATGGGCAGCTCGCCCAGCCGGGGCAGGCAGCTGGCCAGCCGCTCGACGCCATAGCGGGCCTGTGCTGCCCACCCGGCCGCCTCCTGGCCAAGCGTGATCGGTACCGCGTCCATCAAATGGGTGCGACCCGCGGTGACCACCTCAGCCCAGTCGTTGGATTTCCGGGTCAGCGCCGAGGCCAGGTGCACCAGCGCGGGCATCACATCGTGCGCCACGGCCTCGGTGGCGGCCAGATGGATGGTGGTCGGGAACACGTCGTTGGACGACTGTGACGCATTGACGTGGTCATTGGGATGCACGTCGCAGCCGGCGGCCCGGGCCGCCAAGGTGGCGATCACCTCGTTGGCGTTCATGTTCGAGCTGGTGCCCGAACCGGTCTGGAACACGTCGACGGGGAACTGCGCGTCATGCTCGCCGGCCGCCACCTCATCGGCGGCCGACGCGATCGCCTCAGCAAGTGCCGAGTCGAGCACCCCTAGTTTGGTGTTCACCCGCGCGCAGGCGCCCTTGACCAACCCGAGCGCGCGGATCTGGGAGCGTTCCAGGCCGCGGCCGGAAATCGGGAAGTTCTCCACCGCGCGCTGTGTCTGCGCGCGGTACAGGGCGTCGACGGGAACCGCGACCTCCCCCATGGTGTCGCGTTCGATCCGGTACTCCTGGGTCATGGGAGCAGCGGTAGCTGATCGAAGTTCACCGCGGCATACTTTCGTAGCTTGGTGAGCTGATGGAAGCTGTCGATCATCCGGACGGTGCCCGACTTCGAGCGCATCACGATGGATTGCGTGCGGCATCCACCGGCGTGATAGGTCACCCCGCGCAGCAGCTCCCCGTCGGTGATCCCGGTCGCGCAGAAGAACACGTTGTCACCGCGGACCAGGTCTTCGGTGCTGAGCACCCGGTCAAGGTCGTGCCCGGCATCCAGCGCGGCCCGGCGCTCGGCGTCGTCGCGTGGGCACAGCCGGCCTTGGATCGCTCCTCCCATGCAGCGCAGTGCGGCCGCAGTGATGATCCCCTCCGGGGTGCCACCGATGCCGATCAGCAGGTCCACTCCGGTGCCCGGGCGGGCCGCGGCGATCGCGCCGGCCACGTCTCCGTCGGTGATAAAGGTGATCCGGGCGCCGGCCTCGCGGATCTGGCGCACCAGATCGTCGTGCCGCGGGCGCTCCAGGATGCAGACCGTGATGTCCGAGATGTCCAGCTGCTTCGCCTTGGCGACCCGCTTGATGTTCTCCGCCACCGGAGCGGAGATGTCGATGACCTCGGCCGCCTCGGGTCCGGTGGCGATCTTCTCCATGTAGAAGACCGCCGAGGGATCGAACATCGTGCCCCGCTCGGACACCGCGAGCACCGCGAGCGCGTTGGGCATGCCCTTGCTCATCAGGGTGGTGCCGTCAATCGGATCGACCGCGACATCGCATTCCGGACCTTGGCCGTTGCCGACCTCCTCGCCGTTGTACAGCATCGGCGCTTCGTCTTTTTCCCCTTCGCCGATCACCACAACGCCGCGCATTGACACTGTGCCGACCAGCTTGCGCATGGCGTCCACCGCCGCGCCGTCACCACCGTTCTTGTCGCCGCGGCCGACCCAGCGGCCGGCGGCCATCGCCGCGGCTTCGGTCACCCGCACCAGCTCCATCGCAAGGTTGCGGTCCGGCTCCTCCTGCTTCGGTTCCTGCCGCGGCGTCGACAAAGTACTCATTAAGCCCTCCCGGAAAGGCGCGTCAGGTCACTGGATTACGAAACCAAGATTGTGAAACCCCACAATCCTCCCAGATTTTTACTTCGTAAGCGGTTGCGCACCAGGCTGCTGCTCGCGAGCGGCAATCACCGACTCGATCCGTTCCCGGGCGCCGGCGAGGTGCCGCTCGCAGACTGCGGCGAGCTGCTCACCGCGCTCCCACAGGGTCAGCGAGTCCTCCAGGCTCAGGCCGCCGGCTTCCAGCCTGCGCACCACCTCGGCCAGTTCGTCCCTAGCGGCCTCGTAGCCCAGTATTGCCGGATCTTGGGTCGCTCGGTCTTGGGAGGCCCGGTCGTCGTCAGTCACCGGTCACCACCGCATGCAGTGCCCCATCTGACAGCCGTACCCGCAGTCCGGTGCCCTCGGGGGCATCGGCTATCGATCGGAGCACCGCCCCGTTAGCCCGTTGGACCACGGCGTATCCGCGGGCCAGGGTGGCTGCCGGTCCGAGGGTCGTCAAGCGTGCTGAGGTGTGCTCGAGCCCAAGCTGGGCCGCTCGCATCCCACCGAGCATCGCCCGGTCGGCGCGAGCCCGCAGGTCAAGCACGGTCCGGCCGCGGTCCTGCAGCAGCCGGCTCGGATCGGCCACCACCGGGCGACTTCGCAGAGCGTCGAGCAACCGCCGTTCCCGGTCCACCCAGTCGTGCAGGGCACGGTGGCAGCGGTTGCGCAGCTGATGCAGCGCGGCGGTCTCCTCCGCGACGTCGGGCACCACGCATTTGCCGGCGTCGGTCGGGGTCGAGCAGCGCTTGTCCGCAACGTGGTCTACCAGCGGGGTGTCCGGCTCGTGCCCGATCGCCGAGACCACCGGGGTGAGGCATTGCGATACCGCTCTACACAGCGCCTCGTCGGAGAACGGCAACAGATCCTCCACGCTGCCGCCGCCCCGGGCCAGCACGATGACGTCAACCGCGGGGTCAGCGTCGAGCATGGTGAGTGCCTCGATGATCTGAACCACTGCCAGCGGGCCCTGCACTGCCACGTTCTGTACCCGGAACCGCACCGCGGGCCAGCGGGCCGTGGCGTTGCTGAGCACATCGCGCTCAGCGGCGCTGGCCCGACCGGTGACCAGCCCGACGCAGCCGGGTAGCAACGGCAGCCGTCGCTTGCGTCGGGGATCGAACAGGCCTTCGGCATCCAGGAGCCGCCGGAGCCGCTCGATGCGGGCTAGCAGCTCGCCGATTCCGACTGCGCGGATCTCGTCGACGCGCAGGCTCAGCGTTCCGCGGCTGAGGTGCAATGACGGCTTGCCGTGCACCACGACCCGGCAGCCATCCGCCAGCGGCGGTTGCCGGTCGCGCACGATCCCGACCACGCACGTCAGGGTCATTGACACGTCGGCAACCGGATCGCGCAACGTGAGAAATGCGGTACCGGTGCCAGGCTTGGCGCTGACTTGGGTGATCTGACCCTCCACCCACACCGCGCCCAACCGATCGATCCATCCCGCGATTTTGCGGGCAACGGTGCGGACCGGCCACGGTGCCTCCGCCGTGGTGGACGGTCCGGCCGTTTCGGCGGGTCCGGTGACTTCGGCGGGTTCGGACACTGAGGTTTCGGTCACTGAGGTTTCGGTCACTGTGATTCTGTTGTTTGGGAGCGGACGGTGGCGATCCGGTTCGATAGCAGGGTGACGAATGCGGGGCGGTCCTCGTGGCCGTGTTCGTAGTCCAGCATTTCCTCGAGCTGGGGCAGTGACAGCTTCCGCAGCTTGCCGCGCAGCTGGGCTAGCGACAGCTCGTCGTAGCCTGTCAGCGCAGAGGGGGTCGGGCTGGCGTCGGGTCTCGCGGGGGTGGCAGTGGAGCGCGGGGGCGTGAGGGCCTGGGCTACGTCGGCTTCGTCGATCTCGCCGAATTCCGGGCCCACTGGGGTGTTGCCCCGGGCGGGTACCACCGCCGAGTCGGATCCAGGCATGTTGTCGTCCTCGTCGAACGTGGCCCACGACGGGGTGTCCTCTACCGGACGGAAAAGTGAAAAAACCTCGTCGCCCTTAATCGCCAGCTCGGTGACCCGTTGCTGCACCCGCATCCCGGCCTGCACGGCGCGGCTGGCAGCCGTCACAGGCAGATCGGCGAGCTGCTCAGGCAGCTTGCGGGCCTGCTCGACAGCGGTGAGCGCCAGGCCCACGGCGACACGAACGGGCAGGGGTAGGTGGCTCATAGTCGTCAAGCCTGCCCCAGCCACCGGCCTTATGCCTACCCGGGTGTGAGATCGGATTGCCGTCAGACCTGCTTTGTCACGCCCGTAGGGTAGAGGGCATGACCAAGCGTGTGCTGCTGGCCAAACCCCGCGGCTACTGCGCCGGGGTCGACCGCGCAGTGGTCACGGTAGAAAAGGCCCTCGAGGCGAACGGCGCGCCGGTATACGTGCGCAAGGAAATCGTGCACAACCGGCATGTGGTGGAAACCCTGCAGGGACGCGGGGTGGTTTTCGTCGACGAGGCCGATGAGGTGCCCGCGGGTGCCGTGGTGGTCTTCTCCGCACATGGCGTATCCCCGGCGGTGCACGCGCAGGCTGCGGCCCGCGGCCTGCGCACGATCGACGCCACCTGCCCGCTGGTGACCAAAGTGCATCAGGAGGTCAAGCGGTTCGCCCGCGACGGCTACGACATCCTGCTGATCGGTCACGAGGGCCATGAGGAGGTTGAGGGCACCTCCGGGGAGGCGCCCCGGCACGTTCAGCTCGTCGACGGACCGGACGCGGTGGACTCGGTGACCGTACGAGATTCGTCGCGGGTGGTGTGGCTGTCCCAGACGACGCTGTCAGTCGACGAAACCATGCAGACAGTAGCTCGGCTGCGACAACGGTTCCCCGAGCTGACCGATCCGCCCAGCGACGACATCTGTTACGCCACCCAGAACCGGCAGGTGGCCGTGAAAGCGATGGCACCGCAGTGCGACCTGGTGCTGGTCGTCGGTTCGCGGAACTCGTCGAACTCGGTGCGCTTGGTCGAGGTCGCGCTGAACGCCGGTGCGCGGCTGGCGTACCTGGTGGACTACGCCCGGGAAATCGATCCCGCCTGGCTGGATGGGGTGCACACGGTCGGCGTCACCAGCGGAGCCTCGGTGCCCGAGCTGCTGGTGCGGGGTGTGCTGGACTTTCTGACCGAGCACGGGTACGCCGACGTCGAAGAGGTCGTCACCGCGCAGGAGAAGCTGGTGTTCTCGCTACCGCGCGGGCTGAGCTGCACAAACAGGGTGCCTGTACCTGGCCAGGCCGTCCTCAGGCCGTCCCAGGACCAGAGACCACCTTCTCCGGACGACGGGGTTTGAAGACGCTGTCTACTGCTC
>JAICHZ010000257.1 GCA_025924655.1 Pseudonocardiaceae bacterium
GATCGTGGTAGATCGTCTGGTTGGCCGCCTGCCAGGTTGTGTCGGTGCCGAAGGGCTGACCGGTGTTCGGGTTGGGCGCGAACTGCGGGAAGTCGCTGCTGGAGATCTCCAGCCGGATCCGGCTCCCGGCAGGGAACAGGTAGCTGGTCGGCCACACGTGGATGGTGTACTCGTTGATCTGCCAGGGATGACCGGTTCGGCGCGCTCCAGTGAGGTCCGTAGCCGGGCATTCTGGATGTCGTTGTTCAGGTTGACCGCGGTCCCGTCCGCGCGCAGGGCGACCAGTTTGGCGGTGAAGTCGGTGTCCGGTGCGGAGGTCGCCGCATACAGGGTGACCGTGATCGGTCCGGTCACCTCGGTGTCCTCAGTCAGCGGCGCAGTGGTGTAGACGAGCACGTCCGGACGTTGCTCGACCGGTCCCTGATCGTAGGGACCCTGCGGGCCCGCAATCGCCGCGCAACAGGAGTGCCCGCCGACGCTGGGCACCGGATCGGACGGGTCGTAGCGGTAGGTGTCGGTCGGTCCGCCGGCTCCGGGTGCCTGCGCTGACAGCGTGCCGTCCCCGGTGGAGGTGTTCGCGTGCCCACCCGAGCCCAGGTAGTAGCGGGTGAACCGGGTGCCCGGCACCGGCCAGGCGGTGGTGGATCGCCACCGGTTGGCGCCCATCTCGAAGTAGTCCACGGTCGGGCCGGACCCGGCGACGGTACTGGACTGGCCCTTGAGGTAGTGATCGAACCAGGCCAGCATCAGCTCGTTGATCGGACTGTTGGCGACCGGGCCGATGTCCTTGAGCATCGGTGCCCCGATGCTGTCGGGCCGGCCCCAGCCGAGGTGGTCCCGCGGCCCGATCACGATCCGCTGCCCGGTGCGTGCCGCCGCGGTCCCACCGCGGGTGACCATTCCGGTGAAATTCTCCACCCCGCCGGCCAGGAACGCGTCGTACCAGCCCTCGAAGTGCAGCACCGGGACCGTCACCTGGTCGTAGTGCCCGCGGATGCTCCAGCGCTTCCAGTACTCGTCGTAAATGGGGTGCCGGATCGCGTCGAAGAAGTACGGCGCCATACTCGGATCCTCCGGGCGCAGCGGTGGGAAGGTGGCGTAGGGCCGGTAGTGCTCCCAGCTCGCCGCGTTGTGCACCGCCTCGGTCAACTCGGCGACAGTCTTGCGGTCGCCGCGCTGGCGCGCCGCGCTGCGCGATCGATTCCATCATCCACGGTTCGATGAAGGCCAGCCGGAACGCGCCGTCCTCGTAGGTCCAGTTCTGGTAGTAGTCCGATGAGGTGTTCGCGGGCACGATCGTGACCAGATGCGGCGGAGTACGGATTGCGGCCAGCCACTGGGTGGCGCCCACATACGACGTGCCGTACATGCCGACTTTGCCGTTCGAGCCCGGCAGCGCCGCGGCCCACTCCACGGTGTCGTAGCCGTCGTCAGCATCGTGGGCGTATTCGTAAAGGTCCCGCTGGAAGCACCCTGACCGCGGATGTCCTGCACCACGACCAGGTAGCAGTGCGACGCGAACCAGGCCGGGGTCTGGTACCGAGACGGCTGCACGGCTGCGCTGGCTTTGCCGTACTGGGTCCGCATCAAAATCACCGGCGATGCATCGGGTGTCGCGGGCCGGTAGACGTCGGCCTTGAGCACGGTTCCATCGCGCATCCGCGCCGGCACGTCGGCCTGCTTGGTCACCTGGCACGGCCCCGCCCCGGTGCTCGGCGGCCACCGCGTGACACCGCTGGAATCTGAGCACGCCAGCAGACCCGCTACCAGAGCGAATCCAGCAAACGCTTTCCCTGCGCGCCGCACTGATCTGCTGACCAGCCTCACCACAGATCGACCCCCCGGCGTCGGCCCTCACGGAACCAGCCGACTACCCGCACCGTCAAGCGCTACGTCCCCCGAAGCTGGGTGCCGCGAAGCTGGATGCGCCCGAGCGCGGGCAGTAGCTGGCGCACCCGCAGGCCGGAGGAGCGAGCGCCGTCCGGGTACCCTCGCGGACCATGCAGTACACCGCAGCGGCACCGGAGATCACCGCGGACCGGGGGCTGTCATCCCGCAGCTGGTCGCGGGCGTTCGGTGATCTGCGGACCGGGTGGCAGCAACGTCAGCTGTGGGGGCATCTGGGCTGGCAGGACATCAAGCAGGGCTACCGGCGCTCGGTGATCGGACCGTTGTGGATCACGATCAGCCTGGGAGTCCAGGCGCTGGGCATGGGACTGCTCTATGCGGCACTGTTCGACCAGCCGATCGCCTTCTTCCTGCCCTACCTGGCCGTCGGGCTGATCATCTGGCAGTTCATGGCGAGCTGCATCAACGAGGGCGCCGAGGTCTTCATCCGCAACGAGGGCCTGATCAAGCACCTGCCCGCGCCGCTGAGTGTGCACGTCTTCCGGCTGGTCTGGCGGCAACTGCTGTTCTTCGGGCACAACGTGCTGGTCTGGGCAGCGCTGGTACTGATTTTCCGGACCCACCTGGGGTGGGGCAGCCTGATGGCGTTCCCGGCGCTGGCGGTGATCGTGCTCAACGGGGCCTGGGTGGCGGTCCTGATCGGGATCATCGCGACCCGGTACCGCGACATCCCGCCAGTGACCACCAGCGTCGTCACTCTGATGTTCTTCATGACGCCGATCGTCTGGAACTACCAGGACCTGATCAGCAAGGGTGGCCCAGGGGCGGAGCGGGCCCGGCTGGCCGAGCTCAACCCGTTCCTGCACTTCGTCGAGATCCTGCGACGCCCGATGATCGGTCAGTCGTTCGAACTGCGGCACTGGGTGGTGACCTTGGCCATCACTGTGGTGGGGTGGGCGGCAGCGCTGCTGATCCTGCGCAACTACCGGGCCCGAGTCTCCTACTGGGTATGATCAGGACTGGGTGTTAAAAGATAATGGTCTCCATCGACGTGCACGGTGCCTGCGTCAACTTCCCGATCTTCGACGCGAAGACCCGGTCGTTGAAAAAGGCCCTGCTGGGCACCGTAGGACGGGCCGGCGGCAAGATCGGCATCGACGCCAAGGTGCCGGTCATCGAGGCGTTGCGGGACATCACCCTGTCGCTGCGCCACGGCGACCGGGTCGGTCTGATCGGGCACAACGGGGCGGGCAAGTCCACCCTGCTGCGGCTGCTGTCCGGGATCTATGAGCCGACCATGGGCGTCTCCCGGATCGTCGGGAAGGTCGCCCCGGTGTTCGACCTGGGCGTCGGGATGGACCCGGAGATCTCCGGCTACGAGAACATCATCATCCGCGGGCTGTTCCTGGGGATGACCCGCAAGCAGATGGAGGCCCGCACCGAGGAGATCGCCGAGTTCAGCGAACTCGGCGACTACCTGTCGATGCCACTGCGCACCTACTCGACCGGCATGCGGGTCCGGCTCGCGCTGGGCGTGGTGACCAGCATCGACCCGGAGATCCTGCTGCTCGACGAGGGTATCGGCGCGGTGGACTCGGCGTTTCTGGAGAAGGCCCGCGAGCGGCTCACCGCGCTGGTCGAGCGATCCGGGATCCTGGTGTTCGCCTCGCACTCCGACGAGTTCCTCATCGAGCTGTGCAGCTCGGGGTTGTGGCTCGACCACGGACAGATCCGGGAACAGGGCGACCTGCGCACAGTGCTGTCGCACTACAAGGGCAAAGACCCCTACGAGAACCTCAGCCCAGAAGCCCTCACCCGCGTCGCGGAAGCAACCAGATGACCATGGTGGTCACCGTGGTGGTGACGCGGCACCGGCGGGAGTCGTTGGGCAAGTCGTTGGCGGTGATCGGGGCGCAGACCCGGCCGCCCGACCATCTTGTGGTGGTGGACAACGGGCCGGACGACCCGGCCGCCGACGTTGTCGCGGACTGCCCGATCCCGTCGACGTACCTGCCCTCGCTGCGCAACCTGGGTGGCGCGGGCGGGTTCGCGCTGGGGATCCTGCACGCCCTGGCTCTGGGCGCGGACTGGGTGTGGCTGGCAGACGACGACGGCTGCCCCGCCGACGTCCGGGTGCTGCAGACCCTGCTGGAGGAGGCCAAGCGCCGGGACCTCGCGGTGATCTCCCCGGTGGTGGTCAATATCGACGACCCGGAACGGTTGGCGTTCCCGCTGCGCCGCGGACTGACCTGGAAGCGCCGCCGCAGCGAACTGGGGACCGACTTCCTGCCCGGCATCGCGAGCTTCTTCAACGGCGCACTGTTCAGTGCCGACGCGCTGGACGTCGTCGGGGTGCCGGACTACCGGCTGTTCGTCCGGGGCGACGAGGTGGACGTGCACCGCCGAGTGGTCCGCTCCGGGCTGCGCTTCGGCACCACGTTGCGGGCCTCCTACGCGCATCCGGACGGCTCAGCGGAGTTCAAGCCGATGCTGCGCGGGCACTTCCATGCCCAGGACCCCGCCGACGAGATCAAGCGCTACTACACCTACCGAAACCGCGGCTACCTGCTATCGCAGCCCGGCATGCGCCGGATCGGAATGCTCGAAGTGTTCCGCTTCGGATTGTACTTCCTGGGGACCAAGCGGGACCCGCGGGCCTTCCGGCAGTGGCTCAAACTGCTCCGGCAAGGACGCGCAGAGCGCTTCTACCGGCACTGAGCTGTTTCTACCGGCACTGAGGCGAACGCTCGGGCGTAACGTTCCGGTCAATGTAGAGGGACAGGCGGTATGGGGTTAGTCCCGTTGGGCTAGCCTCCTGGCGTGCTGACCTCTGGGCACATCGAGATCTCGCGCCGCCGCGCGAACACTGACGGCGACGCTACCGAGCCGACCGCCGACACTGGCAACAAGGGCAACCGCGGTCCCCGGCTGCTCCGGTTCGCCGTGGCTTTCTTCGGCCTGCTCGGCGCGCTGCTCGCCATCGCTGTGCCGCTGCTGCCGGTGATCCAGGACACCACCGTGATCACTTGGCCACGCTCGGGAGACCTCGCCCCGATCAACGCGCCGCTGGTCACCTACCAGCCGCAGAACATGACCGCCACGATCCCGTGCGCTGCGGCTGTCTCGTTGGATGCGCGGTCGCCGCAGCCGGCCTCGCTGCTGGCCACCACCCCGCCCGGGTCCACCGACGGTGCCGCGGTCGGAATGGTGCTGCAGGTCGACGCTGGGAAGCTGATCCTGATCAGCCGGGGCCAGGCGCTGGGTAACGTCCTGTTGAGCACCATCCCGCCGTCCCCGCAGCAGTGCATGATCCGGATCTCCTCTGACGCCCGGGGCACCATGGCGTCGGCCGGCGCCCTGCGGTTCGTCAAGGTCGACCAGGACGTCCGGCCGCAGGTGACCGGTATCTACTCGGCCCTGATCGAGCAACGCGACCCGGTACGTGGGCTGGCGGTGCAGATCACCGCGGACACCCGGTTCCAATCCGTCCCACACCCGATCAAGCTCGCGGCCATCGTGGCCGCCGTACTGGCCGTGCTGATCAGCCTGGTGTTGATGCATCGGCTGGACCGGCGGATCGGGCGCCGGGCTCCCCGGGTACTGCCCTCGGGTTGGTGGCGCCCCACTGGTCGGGACGCCACGGTGCTGGCGGTGCTGGCCGTATGGGTGGTCATCGGTGGGATCACCTCCGACGACGGCTACATCCTGACGATGATCCGCACCCGCGCGGACATGGGCTACATCGGCAATTACTACC
>JAICHZ010000258.1 GCA_025924655.1 Pseudonocardiaceae bacterium
CTGGAACCGTCAGCCCTGGAACCGTCAGCCCTGGAACCGTCAGCCCTGGAACCCTCAGCCGCGCCGACGTTGGCGGAACTCGTAGCCGTGGTGGACCGGGTCGAGCGCGATCATCTCGAGAAGAATGGACTCGGGGACACCGGGACGGTGGTTGGCGCCGGGACGGTCGCGGCGCCGCCGACCGACCGGGGCAGGGTTGATCAAGCGCTGTGGGCGTTGGCGGCGAACGCGGCCGGGTTGGTGGCGTCCAGCGCCGGGGCCGCGGTGCGGTTTACGCCGATGCCGGTCGAGCTGACAGCACTGATCACCGCGGTGGATGCGCAGCCGCGGGTGCGCCAGCTACTGGAGGCGGTGGTTGGCCGCCCGGCCACTGATGTCGGGTTGGCCATGCTCAGTGCCGCCGGGCAGGGTTTGGCCGGTGGCTGGTTCGGGCTGGCGGTCGACGCCGCCCAGCGGATCAGCGCGCTGGGAGAGGCCGGCGCGGCGCACGACGCGTGGCGGGCCCGGGAAGGTGAGCTGCTGGCCGACGCGCAGCACGTGGTCGCCGAGCCGGTGGTGGTGGAGCGGCCCCGGCTGTTGCCCCCGGGACCGGTGGAGGCCTACGCCGAACCTGCGGCTCTGGTTGGTTTGGTAGCGGCCGGGGTGGCCTTGCCCGCCACCGCCAGCCCCCGGCGGGCGGCTGCGTTAGCGCTGGCCGCGGTGCCCAAAGCGGCCCGGGTGGGCCGGGAAGCCTTCGCCGCCGGGTTGATCCGGTTGATTTCGCGCCGGGGTGCGGTGGTGCTCGACTCTGTCGCGCTGCGGCGGCTGGACCGCGTCGACACCGTCGTGCTCGACGCTGATGTGGTCGGCGCAGAGGTAGTAGAGGCGCTGGCCGCGGTCGTGCACCGGGGCGGTCTCCGACAAATCGTGCGAGGAGGTGGGCCGCGGCTGCTCGGTACGGTGCGCAGCCTGCAAAGCAGCGGCGCGGTCGTGTTGCTGGTATCGAGTGATCGCGAGGCGCTGGGCAATGCCGATGTCGGGATCGGGATCAGCGGCGCCGAAGATCGCCCGCCATGGGGGGCGCACGTGCTGGTGGGTAACGACCTCGAACTGGCTGCCGTGGTGATCGAAGCGTGTGCGGCGGCCCGTCAGGTGAGTCGCCGCGGGGTCTTGCTGTCCCAGGCCGGCTCGATGTTGGGCGCTGTGGGTGCGCTGGCCACACCCCGGTGGGGTTCCGGACCAGCCAGGGCGGCCATGCTCGGTGTCAATGGGGCCGCGGCCGGGGCATTCGTCCACGGCAGTTGGGCGTGCCAAGGGCTGGGCCGAGGCCAGCTGATCGTCCCGATCTCGCAGATCCCCTGGCATGCCATGCCCGTGGACGCTGTCCTCGACGAGGTCCAGACCACCCAGGAGGGCTTGCCGGAGACGCAGGCCAACCGCCGACGCCGCCAGGCGGGCAGACGCATCGAACCGGCTGAGCCCAGCCTGGCCCGAGCCGTGATGGAGGAATTGGACAACCCGCTGACCCCGATCCTGGCTGGCGGCGCGGTGCTGTCCGCATCCCTGGGATCAATGGTCGACGCCGGCCTGGTGGCCGGGGTCAGCGCGCTGTCCGCACTGATCGGCGGGGCCCAACGGCTGCACACCGACCGGGCGGTGGCCCAACTGCTGGCCGGCTCCGCGGTGACCGCCCGGGTACTGCGCGACGGGCACCTGGTCAGCCGACCGGCCGAGCAGCTGGTCAACGGTGACGTCATCGAAGTGGGCAGCGGCGACGTCGTGCCGGCCGATTGCCGGGTGCTGCAGGCGGTCGGGTTGCAAGTGGACGAGTCCGCGTTGACCGGTGAGTCATTTCCGGTGACCAAAGCGATCGACGCCGTCGATGCCTCGACGTTGGCCGAGCGGGTCTCGATGCTGTATGAGGGCACCACGGTGGCCGCCGGACGCGGCACTGCCGTCGTGGTGGCCACCGGCGCGGCCACCGAAACCGGCCGAAGTATGGCCGCGGCCCGCGAAGCCGCGCCGATCAGCGGCGTAGAGGCCCGGCTTGCCGCCATCACCGAGACCACCCTGCCGATCGCGCTCGGATCGGCAGGGGCGGTCGTCGCCGCCGGCCTGCTGCGCGGCCGTCCGCTACGGGAAAGTCTCGGTGCCGGGGTCAGCCTGGCCGTGGCCTCCGTCCCCGAAGGCCTGCCGTTCCTGGTCAGCGCCGCGCAGCTGGCGTCGGCCCGGCGACTGTCCAGCTTGGGTGCCCTGGTGCGCAACCCCCGCACCATCGAGGCGCTGGGCCGGGTCGACACGCTGTGCTTCGACAAGACCGGCACGCTGACCGAGGGCCGGATCAGCTTGGCCGCCGTCGCCGACCCCACCGGCGAGCCCACCCCTGCCGAGCAGCTGACCGGTCGGCAACGCCATACCCTGGCCGCCGCGCTGCGCGCCACCCCGCGACGGCACCGCGGCCAGCCGCTGGAGCATCTGACCGACCGGGCCATCGCCAACGGTGCCCATGCCGCCGGGGTCGCCCGCGAGGATGATCTGCCCGGCTGGCAGCGGCTGACCACCCTGCCTTTCGAACCGAGCCGCGGATACCACGCCACCCTCGGCGCGCAACCCGGCGCCGAGACCGCGCTGCTGTCGGTCAAAGGGGCTCCTGAGACGGTGCTGCCCCGGTGCACCCAGCTTCGGGACAACGGCCCGCTGGACGAGCGGCAGCGGGCCCGCGTGCAGCGCCGGATCACCCAACTCGCCGGGCACGGCTACCGGGTCCTGGCGGTGGCCGAGCGTGCGATCCGCTCCCGCAGGCACCTCGACGACGACGACGTCAACGAGCTGACCCTGCTGGGCTTTGTGGCGCTGGCCGACCCGGTCCGCCCGGCCGCATCCGCGTCGGTCGCCGGGATACGCCAGGCCGGGGTGCACATCGTCATGATCACTGGTGATCATCCGGCAACCGCCAAGGCGATCGCCCGGCGACTCAGCGTCCTCAATGGCGGTCAGGTGATCACCGGTCCGGAACTCGACGACCTTGACGATGCCGCCTTGGATCGGGTGCTGCCGCAGGTCACGGTGGTGGCTCGGGGCACTCCCGCGCACAAGGTCCGGGTCGTGCGGGCATTCCGACGGCTGGGCCGCACCGTGGCGATGACCGGTGACGGCGCCAACGACGCCCCCGCGATCCGGCTCGCTGACGTCGGGATCGCGCTCGGGCGCCGTGCGACCCCGGCCGCCCGCACCGCTGCTGACCTGGTGGTCACCGATGACCGACTGGAGACGATCATCGCGGCGCTGGTCGAGGGCCGCGCCATGTGGGGCTCGGTCCGCCAGGCGCTGGGCATCCTTGTCGGGGGCAACCTCGGAGAGATCGCCTTCACCGTGCTCGGCGCCGCGCTGACCGGCCGGTCCCCGCTGTCGGCGCGCCAGTTGCTGCTGGTCAACCTGCTCACCGACCTCGCACCGGCGATGGCCATCGCGCTGCGGGCCCCCCATCCCGAGGACACCGCCGCGCTGCTCGCCGAAGGACCCGAAGCCTCCCTCGGTGCCGCGCTGACCCGCGACATCACCACCCGTGCCGTCACCACCGCCACCGCGACCAGCGCCGCCTGGGCCGCTGCCCGCCTGACCGGCCGCGTCAAGCGGGCCCGGACCATCGCGCTGGCCGCGCTGGTCGGTGCGCAGCTCGGTCAGACCGTGGCCATCGGGGGGCGCAGCCCCGCTGTGCTGGCCAGTAGCGTCGGCTCCGCCGCCGTCCTGGTGGGCATCGTGCAGACGCCAGGACTGAGCGGCTTTTTCGGTTGCACCCCGCTCGGACCGGTCGGCTGGACCATCGCCGGCACCGCTACCGCCGCCGCCACTGCCGCCACCGCGCTGCTACCACCCGTGCTGTCCCGGCTGGGTCCGTTGCTGGCCGAGCAGCCAGCGTCGCCACCCGCTGTTCATGTCGAGGTCGCCGAGCCGTCGGCTGAACCTCTCCTGGCCGCTACCGCCGGCTCCTAACCTGGCGGTCGTGGAAGAACTGCTCGTCGAAATACTCGCCGCTAGCCTGGGCTATCTGTTCGAACTGCTGGTGGTCCGACTGATCCGCCAGGTCCTGCCTGCGCAGTAGGAGCAGCTGGCCGTGGCGCGAGCTTGCGCTGTTGCACGAGCGTGTATGCGATCAACGTCAAGAGAATCGCCGTCAGCGCCGCCGATGAGCCCACGGTGCCCAGATCCAGGCCGCCCTTGGCGAGGGGTTTGCTGAAGAAGTCTCCCACGGCGATTGATGAAATCTGACATCGTCGTGCCGGCCGTACTCGTCGAGACAATGACTGTCCAGCACAGTGCAGGATGAAATTTCGTCGCCTTGAGCTGGGCGACGAGGCTCACCAGGAACAGCCCGATGAACAGCAGCGAACTGATTGTATATCCGATATTCAGGGTCTGAGCGAGAAGGTCACCCCCGGTCTCACCGAGCGTGTTGGCAGCGATTTTCATGACCCAGAAGAGCGCGGTGATCTGCGGAAGCCTCGTCAACCATATCCTTTCTTCGAACGCGTTTGTCGCGCTGCCCGAGTCGGCGGCACCCTACCCTGCCGGGGACAAGGTCGCGAAGCAATGAGTAGTCATACCTAATTGTCCTGGCGACCATGTAACTCTGCGAGATCGATCAACCTGAGGACCGACGTGGCAGCGCGGGGCAGCACGATACCCTCGACGCGACGCTGGCAGCGGGTCAGCATGCCGGCAAACTCGAGGGAGGTACTTGACATGCACGCCAATCGCCGCCCTCGCGGAGCTTGTCCCGCCACGACGTCGCTCGGACACCGCGGAATCACGGCGCCGTCACCCGCACGCATAGCCCGACTACTGGCGACGCAATCGAATGCCCCAATGTGGACGATGATCGTTGTTTGTGTGCGTTTAGCGACACGATGTGTCGTCCGAGGCACACAAACGGTGATCATGCGACGACGGCGACCGGCGAGTGCCGCCGCCGGGTTACTCGCGATCGCTTTCGTGGCGTCGTGCAATGGGGTGGGCGCACCGGGCGGTCCAGCCGGTCCGCACACGCCACCGCAAGCGGCGCCGCAAGTGCAGCCCAACCCGGATCACGTCAAGAAGCTCACCGCCGTCCTGGACAACATGACCAAGAACTATGCGCAATATGCTGAATCGTCCCCAGGTCCGCAGGACATCATCGCTTACAATATCGGCGACTTGTGGAAGAAAGGCATCGACGGTACCGGAACGACCATCGCGCTGGTCGAGGGTTGGGACGATCCGCAAATCAACGATGTCATCAAGAAATTTGACCAGGAATATGGTCTGCCTGATCCGGAGATCCAGACCATTTATCCTTCCGGTAACGGTCACCTGCCCGCTGCGTGCCCGCCTGGAATGGTCGCGCTGGGCAGCTACGGTTCGTGTGAGGCATGGCACAGCGAACTCGAGCTCGACGTGGAAGCGGCCCATCTGATCGCGCCGTACGCAAAGATACTGATCACCGCCACGCCGGCGGACAGCGAGATCTCCGATGACGCAGCGAGCCAGGTCGCGCCCCCGGAGATGATGCAGGCACTGGAGTAC
>JAICHZ010000259.1 GCA_025924655.1 Pseudonocardiaceae bacterium
GGGTCGATCCCCGAAGCCGTGGCGACCTGCGTCACCGTCGCGCCCAGCCGCAGCGCCCGCTCCGCGGCGTAGAGCCGGCCGTCATGGGGGACTCGTAGCGCTGCCAGCTCTGAGGCCACGGTGGCGTCGGGCGGGTCGGGCCTGGTCCAGAAGCCGGCGGCAGACGTCTCCATGGAGCGCAGCGCCTTGCCCAGCGCCTCGGGGAACGAGCGGCCCAGCGCCATCGCCTCCCCCACCGACTTCATCGTGGTGGTCAGCGTGGGGTCCGCCCCGGGGAACTTCTCAAAGGCGAACCGGGGCACTTTGACCACCACATAGTCGAGGGTGGGCTCGAAGCTGGCCGGGGTCTCACCGGTGATGTCGTTGGTGATCTCATCAAGGGTGTACCCGATCGCTAGTTTCGCCGCGATCTTGGCGATGGGAAAACCGGTGGCCTTGGATGCCAACGCGGACGAGCGAGATACTCGAGGATTCATCTCGATCACGACCAGGCGGCCGGTGCTGGGATGCACCGCGAACTGGATGTTGCAGCCGCCGGTGTCCACCCCGACCTCGCGGAGCACCGCGATGCCGACGTCACGCATGTGCTGGTACTCGCGGTCGGTGAGGGTCATCGCCGGGGCGACGGTGACCGAGTCCCCGGTGTGCACGCCCATCGGATCGATGTTCTCGATCGAACACACCACCACCACGTTGTCCCGGTGGTCGCGCATCAGCTCGAGCTCGTACTCCTTCCAGCCCAGCACGCTCTCCTCGATAAGCACTTGGTGGACCGGACTCTCGGCCAGGCCCGCAGCAGCAAGCCGCTCGAGCTCGGCCGGGGTGTGCGCTATCCCCGAGCCAAGCCCGCCCATGGTGTACGACGGCCGGATCACCACTGGCAGGCCGAGCTCGCCGGCGGCCTCGCGGACCTGTTCCAGCGAGCCGCAGACGGCGCTGCGTGGCACTTCCGCGCCTACCGCACGCACCACGTCTTTAAACTTCAACCGGTCCTCGCCGCGCTGGATGGCCTCAATGTCGGCGCCGATCAACTCGACGCCGTAACGGGCCAGCACCCCGCGCTCGTGCAGGGCGACAGCGGTGTTCAGCGCGGTCTGGCCGCCCAGGGTGGCCAGCAGGGCATCCGGACGTTCGGCGGCGATCACCTTCTCGACGAACTCTGGAGTGATCGGCTCGATGTAGGTCGCATCGGCGAACTCCGGGTCAGTCATGATCGTCGCTGGGTTGGAGTTCACCAGGCTGACCCGCAGGCCCTCCTCCCGCAACACCCGGCACGCTTGCGTACCCGAGTAGTCGAACTCGCAGCCCTGCCCGATCACAATCGGCCCAGACCCCACCACCATTACATGCCGAATATCAGCTCGCCTGCCCACTAGTTCCCCCCTCGAGCGCCATTCGGAGCCGAACCGTCGTTTTCGACGCTCGCGCGACCGCGATTCGGCTCCGAATGGCGGTCGGGGTGAGCCATGAGGCGGTCGGGGTGGGCCATGAGGCGGTCGGGGTGGGCCATGAGCTGGTAGAAGCGGCCGAAGAGGTATGCGGCGTCGTGGGGGCCGGCGGCTGCTTCGGGGTGGTACTGGACGCTGAAGGCTGGAGTGTCCAGGCAGGTGAGGCCTTCTACGGTGTCGTCGTTGGGACAGGAGTGGCTTACTGTCGCGGCGCCGAAGTCGGAATCGAAACGTTCGCCCGGCTCCCCCACGACTGTGAAACCGTGGTTTTGCGAGGTGATCGCCACCCGCCCAGTGGCATGCTCGACAACCGGGACGTTGATGCCACGGTGCCCGTATCGCATCTTGTAAGTTCCCCGACCCAGGGCCCGGCCAAGGATCTGGTTACCGAAACAGATCCCGAATAGCGGCACCCGCCGTGCCAGCACTTCGCGGGTCAGCGCGACCGCGTGGTGCGCGGTAGCCGGATCGCCCGGGCCGTTGGACAAGAACACGCCGTCGGGAGACAGCGCTAACAGCTGCTCCAGGGTGGCCGTGGCTGGCAGGACATGCGTCTCGATCCCTAGCGCAGCCAGCATCCGCGGCGTGTTGGACTTGATCCCCAAATCCAGCGCTACCACGCGGAACCGCCGCTGCGCGGTGGCGGTGACGGTGTAGGGGTTAGTGGTGGTGACTTCGCCGACCAGGTCGGCGCCGGCCATTGAGGGGCTGGCGAGCACCCGCGCTAGCAGCTGCGTCGGGTCGGCCAACGCGTCACCGGAGAAGATGCCGGCTCGCATCGAGCCGTGCTCGCGAAGCCGCCGGGTCAGGGCGCGGGTGTCAACCCCGGAGATACCCACGACACCTTGCGCTGACAGCTCTTCGCCCAGCGGCCGCAGCGAGCGCCAGCTCGACGGTAGCCGGGCGGGGTCGCGCACTACGTAGCCGGCCACCCAGATCTGGTGTGACTCGTCGTCCTCGTCGTTCCAGCCGGTGTTGCCGATGTGCGGCGCGGTCTGCACCACGATCTGCCGGCGGTAGGACGGGTCGGTGAGGGTCTCCTGGTAACCGGTCATGCCGGTGGCGAACACCGCTTCACCCAGCGTCTGTCCCACCGCGCCGTAGGTTTCGCCGCGCACGCTGGTGCCGTCCTCCAGGACCAGCAGCGCCAGCCCGCGCGCCGTTGTTTTCGTCAACAGAGCACCTTCCCGTCCTCAGCGGTGATCGCGCCGCGCAGCATGGTGACCAGCACCCGGCCTGGCAGCTCCATCCCCTCGAAGGGGGTGTTATCGGAGAGACTGGCCAGCTGCGCCCCGCGCACCGTCCAGGCGGCGTCTGGGTCGACCAGTATCAGTGTCGCCGGCTCCCCGACCGCGATGGGACGACCCTGGTCAGTCGCCCCACCGATGCGGGCCGGGCGCTCGCTCATCACCCGGGCCACCCCCCGCCAGTCCAGCAGGCCGGGGCGAACCATGGTGGCCACCACGACGGACAGCGCGGTCTGCAGTCCCAGCATCCCGGGTCGGGCCACTGACCACTCGCAGTCCTTGTCCTGGCCGGCGTGCGGGGCATGGTCGGTAGCCACGCAGTCCACGATCCCGTCGGCCAGCGCGGCGCGCAGCGCCGCGGTGTCGGCAGCGGTGCGCAGCGGTGGGTTGACCTTGTTGACCGGGTCGTAGCCGGCCAGGCGCTCATCGGTGAGCAGCAAGTGGTGCGGGGTCACCTCGGCGGACACCCGGATTCCGCGTTGCTTGGCCCACCGCAGCACTTCCACCGTGCCTGCAGTGGACACGTGGCAGACATGCAACGCCGCCGCAGCGTCCCGGGCCAGCAGGCAGTCCCGCGCCACGATCGACTCCTCCGCGGCGGCCGGCCAGCCGGCCAACCCCAACCGAGCGGCGACTTCTCCCTCGTGGGCCTGGGCGCCGGCGGTGAGTCGGGGGTCCTCGGCGTGCTGGGCGACCACCCCGCCCAGTCCACGGACGTACTCCAGGGCGCGGCGCATCAGCAGTGAGTCGTGCACGCACACGCCGTCGTCGGAGAACATCCGTACCGCCGCCGCGGACGCGGCCATGGCGCCCAGCTCGGCGAGCCGCTCACCGCGCAGGCCAGCGCTGACCGCGCCGACCGGATGCACATCGACCAGCCCGACATCACGGCCGCGCCGGTACACGTGCTCGACGACCACCGCGGTGTCGGCCACCGGATCGGTGTTGGCCATCGCGAACACCGCGGTGTAACCACCCAGGGCTGCGGCTGCTGAGCCAGTGGCGATCGTCTCGGCGTCTTCCCGGCCAGGTTCGCGCAAGTGCGCGTGCAGATCGACCAGGCCGGGCAGCGCAACCAGACCCCCGCCGTCGAAGCGCTCAGCGCCGGCTTCGTCCAGTTGGGCGCCCATCTCGGCGATCACCCCGCCGCGGACCAGCAGGTCGACCGGGTCGCCCACGCCATAGGGCCGGATCCCGCGCAACAGCAGGGGTCGGGTCATGGCTGATCCTCTTGGGCTGCGAGCAGGTGGTAGAGCACAGCCATCCGCACGTGCACTCCGTTACGGACCTGTTCGGTGATCGCGGCGCGGGGCGAGTCGGCAACCGAGTGCGCGATCTCCATGCCCCGCAGCATCGGCCCTGGATGAAGTACCACAGCGTGCTCGGGCAACAACGCCAGACGCGCCTCGGTGAGCCCGTAGTTGATCGAGTATTCCCGCGCGGAGGGAAAGAACTGGCCGCGCATTCGTTCGGCCTGCACCCGCAGCAGCATCACCGCGTCGGTGCCGGGTAACGCGGCATCGAGGTCATGCCCGACCGTGACCGGCCAGCCGTGCGCTTGCCGTATGCCCCAGTTCTCGACACCCCAGGGCAGCAGAGTGGGCGGAGCGACGAGATGGACATGCGCACCCAGCGTGATCAAAAGGTCAATGTTCGAGCGGGCGACCCTGCTGTGCAGCACGTCGCCTACGATGGTGACGGTCCGCCCATTCAGGGTGCCCAATCGATCACGTAGAGTAGCTGCATCCAGCAACGCTTGAGTCGGATGCTGATGGCTGCCGTCCCCAGCATTGATCACATGCGTGGGCACCCAGTCGGCGAGGCGATGCGCCGCACCCGAGGCCGGATGCCGGATCACCACGCAGTCCGCGCCCATCGCCGCGAGCGTGAACGCGGTATCGCGCAGCGACTCACCTTTGGTCACCGACGACTCACCGGCAGAGATGTTGACCACGTCTGCGCTCATCCATTTGCCGGCGATTTCGAAGGACGCGCGGGTACGGGTGGACTGTTCATAGAACAACGTGACGACGGTGCGCCCGCGCAACGTCGGTAACTTGTGTACCTCCCGACCCAGCAACGACTTTTTGAGCGCCTCAGCAGTGTCGAGCAACGCGGTGGCGGCCTGCCGCGGTAGATCAGCGGTGCTCAACAGATGCCTCACCGCTGACTCCGGCGGATCACTACGGCATCGGTGCCGTCGGTCTCGATGAGGAGCACACCGACCTCCTCATCCCGGGAAGTCGGCAGGTTCTTGCCTACATAGTCAGCACGAAGCGGCAGTTCACGATGGCCGCGGTCGACCAACACGGCGAGTTGCACTGCCCGGGGTCGGCCATACTCACGCAGCGCGTCCAACGCGGCCGCAACGGTCCGGCCGGAGTAGAGAACGTCATCGACCAGGACGACGAGCACATCGTCGAGCCCACCAGCGGGCAGCTCAGTGGCCTGCAGCGCCCGGGTCGGGCGCCGCCGAAGGTCGTCCCGGTAAAGGGTGATATCCAGGGTTCCCACGCGTGGCGCGGAACCGCCGAACTCCCGGATCCGGTCCGCCAGCCGGTGCGCCAGCGGGACGCCGCGAGTAGGAATACCGACCAGCACCACCGGCTCGGGGGCGGTGCGTTCGATGATCTGATGCGCCATCCGGGCAACGATGCGCGTGACCTCAGCCGCCGACAGCAGCTCACGCTGCCGCGGTGGCCCTGCCTCGCCCACCGCGCCCGTCCCGGACGGGGACGACACGGTGGACCTCCTTCCCCGCCTCGCTGGACGGGCCTTAAAGGACGTCAGGTGCCGGACCGGCGCCGGACCCAGACGGACATTATCA
>JAICHZ010000260.1 GCA_025924655.1 Pseudonocardiaceae bacterium
CAACTACAACGTCATGATGATGCACGCCAAACTACCGGCCAGCGCGATACGCAGCGCACTGAAGTAACCCGCCAGCCGGCGTGTGCCGTGAACTCGACAAGACGGACCTTTTCGCGCGACGGAATGTCGGTGCCGTCGAGTTCACGACGTGCGGCACATCAGCTGACGTGCACTCCGGCAGCGATGGCGGCGCGTAGCGCCGCCCGCCAGTGGCGCAGCTCGGGGAGGCCGGCGGCGGCCCATCCGGTGGTGTCGAGCACGGAGTTCGCGGGGCGTGGCGCGGGGCGGGGGAACTCGGCGGTGCGGCACGGGCGTACCCGGTCCGGGTCGGCACCGACCTCGGTGAACACCGCCCTGGCCAGTCCGAACCAGGTCGTAGCGCCAGCGTTGACACAGTGCAGCACATCGGCCGGCACCCGGTCCGCGGTCAGCGCAAGCGCGATCAGGCCGTCGGCGAGATCCGCCGTCCAGGTGGGGTTGCCGTGCTGGTCATCGACCACCCGGACGGGGCCATCCCCGCGGGCCATCCGCGCCATGGTGCGGACGAAGTTGGCGCCGTGCGCGCCATAGAGCCACCCGGTCCGCACCACGTGCGCCGACGCACCAGAGCCCAGCACCGCGCGCTCCCCCGCGAGCTTGGTTCGGCCGTACACGGTGCGCGGCGCTGTGGGACCGTCCGCCAGGTTGGGTCCTGCGCTGTCGCCGGGGAAGACGTAGTCGGTCGAGATGTGCACCAGATGCGCCTGATGGACGGCGCAGGCCCGGGCCAGGTTCGCCGGACCCAGTGCATTGACCGCGTGCGCCTGTGCAGCACCGTCGAGCTCGGCGGTGTCCACCGCCGTGTAGGCCGCCGCGTTGAGCACCACCAGCCGGCTGCCGCACCCAGCCAGTGAAATCGCCCTAGCTACCGCTGCCGAATCGGTGATGTCGAGCTCGGCCGAGCCGGGAGCGTGGATCCGGGTGATCCCGGCACGGGCAGCTGCCGCCGCCACATCCCGACCGAGCTGACCATGAGCACCGGTCACCAACAGCGAGATATTCATGCCTTCAACGGCTCCCACCAGTCCCGGTGCTCGGCATACCAGCGCACCGTCTCGGCCAGCCCGTGGGTGAAGTCGACCTCAGGGGTGTAGCCGAGCTGGGTGCGGATCTTCGTCCAGTCCACCGAGTATCGACGATCATGGGCCTTGCGATCGACCACCGGCTGGACCTTCGACCAGTCCGCGCCTAGAGCATCCAGCAGCAGGCCGGTGAGCTCGGTGTTGGATAGCTCGGTGCCACCGCCGATGTTGTAGATTTCGCCAGCCTGACCGCGCTCGAGTACCAGCGTGATGCCACGGCAGTGGTCGTCGACGTGCAACCAGTCCCGCACGTTGAGCCCATCGCCGTATAGCGGCACCCGGCGCCCGTCAAGCAGGTTGGTGACGAACAGCGGGATAACCTTCTCCGGGTATTGGTAGGGCCCGTAGTTGTTCGAGCAGCGGGTGATCCGCACGTCCATGCCGTGGGTGCGGGCATAGGCCCGGGCGAGCAGATCGCCACTGGCTTTGGACGCCGAATAGGGCGAATTCGGCTCTAGCGGGTGATTCTCTGACCACGAGCCCGACTCGATGGACCCGTAGACCTCATCGGTGGAAACGTGCACAAACCGCGGCACACCGGCGTCCAGCGCGGCCTGCAGCAGGATCTGGGTACCTACCACATTGGTCACCACGAACGGGGCGGCACCCACGATCGAGCGGTCCACATGTGACTCCGCGGCGAAATGCACGACCGCATCGATGCCGACCATCAGATCGGTGACCAGCGGCGAATCGGTAATGTCGCCCTTGACGAAGTGCAGCGCCGGATCGGTCGCGACCGGCGCGAGATTCCCCTCATTACCCGCGTAGGTCAGCTTGTCCAGCACCACCACCTCAGCACCGGCCAATGTGACGTCAGCACCCTGAAGCACCCGGCGCACGAACGTCGACCCGATGAACCCGGCACCGCCGGTGACCAGCAACCGCATCCGCGCACTCTCCACTCCGCGCCCTGAACCCTAGCCAGCAGTAGGCGGCCAACGGCGGTCGAGTGTGCCACGGCAACCTGACCAGGGTTCACACGTCTGGAGTAGGAAGTACTGCCGCCACACCAGCCGCGAGACGCAGAAGGGGCATCCGTGGACGACAGGCCAGCTCGGTCGGGGGGGTCCGACCGGTCGGGTCGGCGGCGTAGGCCGGCCGGCAGCCCGCTGCCCCTGAACCGGACGCTGCCCCGGCGGCACCGAAATTACAGCCTGCAGCTCGCCAAGCTGGCGCTCGCGATGATTTCGGTGCTGGTATTCGGCCTCACCGGGTACGGGTGGGCAACCTTCCACACCCTGCACGAGGGCTTGAGCACCACGAACGTGATCGGCTGGGCTGTCCCGGACAAAGCCACCGACCTCCTGCTGGTCGGATTGGACAGCCGGACTGACGCGCACGACAACCCGCTGGGCCGAGACGTACTGACCCGGCTGCGCGCTGGTGACAACGAGGGTGAGCTCACCGACACCATGATCCTGGTGCGAATCCCAAATGACGGCCAGCACGCGGTGGCGATCTCGTTGCCCCGGGACCTGTATGTGGAGCTGCCCGACGGGTACGGCAGGCACAAGCTCAACTCCGCCTTCGCCCGCGCGCGCAACGCCACCGCCCAGCGGCTGGTCGCACAAGGCGTCGACCCGGCGACGGTGCGTACCGAATCCATCGCCGCTGGCCGAAAGCTGCTGCTGCAGGCTGTCAAGGATCTCACCGGCGTCGGCATCGACCACTACGCGGAGATCAACCTGCTCGGCTTCTCGCTGCTCACCGACGCCGTCGGTGGAGTGCAGGTATGTCTCAAGGCCCCGGTTCACGACAGGTTCTCCGGAGCGAACTTCCCCGCGGGGTCTCAGTTGATCTCGGGACCGGACGCGTTGGCGTTCGTGCGGCAACGGCACGGATTGCCCCGCGGTGACCTCGACCGCATCGTGCGCCAGCAGGCATACATGGCGTCGCTGGCACATAAGGTGCTCACGGCGGGCACGCTGGCGAACCCCAGTCGGATCAATCAGTTAATCAATGCGACGCAGCAGTCGCTGGTGCTCGACGACGGCTTCGATGTGCTCGACTTCGCCGCGCGGATGCAGGGCCTCGCCGCCGGCAACGTGGTTTTCGAGACCGTTCCGGTATTGGGTGACGGCGTCAGCGAGTCCGACGGCGCGGTGCTCAATGTCGATCCCGACGCCGTGCGCGCCTTCGTCGGGCAGGCAATCGGCGTCGCTTCCACACCGGACCCCCAGCCCGAGTCCCAGCACGAGCCCCAGCCTGAGTCTCAGGCCGGCCCGCAGGTCGCACCGACGCCCACGGTCGACGTATTCAATGCCTCGGCCGTGCGCGGGCTCGCCAAATCGGTGTCTGATCAGCTGACCGGGCAGGGGTTTCCGGCGGGAACGGTCGGCAACAACGCTGTCCGATCCACCAGCGTGGTGCGCTACCCGACCGGCGGGCAGGACTCCGCGCGCACAGTAGCCGAAGCGTTGGGCGGCTTGCCGGTCGAGGAGGATGCCCGACTGGCAACCGGGACTGTGCAGGTCTACCTCGGCAAGGACTACCCGAGGCGGGGCAAACCGCGGGTCGCGGGTGCCTTGCCGCGGCGGGGAGTGATCCCGGCCGTGAGCGACGCCGCGCGGCCGGTCGCCGATACCGCAGGCGCCGACAGCACCACGATCGCAACGTCACCGTCGCCGGCTCCAGCGCCGCCACCGCCGGGACCGTCGATGGTGGATGGCAAGGTGCCCTGCGTCTCCTGAGCCGCCGCGCACGCAGCGGTCGCGACGTTAAGCTAGGAGAACTGATGACCATCACCGACCAGGTGCTCGGCCCGCTGTTGCGCACGGACCCGGCCAGACCGCGCATCACCCACTACGACGACGCCGCCGGCAGCCGGATCGAACTGTCCGGTGCCACGCTGGCCAACTGGGCAGCCAAAACCGCGAACTGGTTACGCGATGAGCTCGACGTCCAACCAGGTGACGTCGTCGCGGTGTTGCTACCACCGCACTGGCAGACCGCCGGGGTGCTGCTGGGCGCCTGGTGGTGCGGCGCGACGGTCACCGCGTCGCCCGATGGGGCCCAGGTAGCGCTATCCGGGCTTGATCGAATCAGCGAGGCCACCGGCGCCGAAGAGCTGGCCGCGGTCGGGCTGGATGCGCTGGGGATGGGTATTGCGGTGTTGCCGCCCGGGGTACGGGACTACGCCAGCGAGGTTCGGGTGCACGGCGACACGTTCGCCTCCGGCGGACCCGGACCTGATGCCGAGACAGTCATCGCCGCGGCCCGGTCCAGGGCCACGGCGATAGGCCTGAGCGCCGGTGACCGCCTGCTCTGCACGACAGGCTGGGACCTCACGGTGCCGGGTGAGGTGCTCCTGGCGGTGCTCGCTGCCGACGCTTCCCTGGTGCAGTGCACCGGTGCTGACCCCGCCGGGCTGACCGATCGCTGCACCGCCGAGCGAATCACCACCATCCTGCGCTAACCCGGGTGCCACCGGCAGTTCGTCGCAAGCCACCAGGTTCCCCGCGATAGCCTGTGCGTGGCAGCGATAGGGAAGGTTCGGCGGGGAATCATGCGGCGTGTGTTGATGTTGCTTGTCGTGGCTTTTCTGCTTGTCGCGTGCTCAGAAATTTCTCCGGGACCATCCAGCGGCGGGGTTGCGCCACATCCGCAGGCGCAGGTCAGCACCCTGCCAGGAAACAAAGCCTCGAACGTCAGCCCGACGCTGCCGGTCTCGGTGCGAGTCATCGGCGGCGTCCTGAATCAGGTGGCGCTGACCAACGCGGATGGCCGAGCCGTCGCCGGCACCCTGAGCGCAGACCGGCACAGCTGGATCAGCTCGGAGGCTCTGGGCTACGCCAAGACTTACACCTGGAGCGGCAGCGCGGCCGGCGCTGACCGACTGTCCGTACCTGTGGCCGGCTCGTTCACCACCGTCACACCGCAGCGGCAACTCCACGCCACCCTCAACATCGGCGACGGCGACACCGTCGGCATCGCCGCCCCGATCATCCTGCAGTTCGACCACCACGTATCGGACAAGGCCGCCGCAGAGCGAGCACTGCAGGTACAGGCTTCGGTGCCCACCGAGGGCTCGTGGGCCTGGCTACCTGACGACAACGGCGGCTCCCGGGCGCACTACCGGACCAAGGACTACTGGCAGCCCGGGACCAAGGTCAACGTCACTGCCAAACTCTACGGCGTCGCTCTGGGCAACGGCTCCTACGGCAAAGAGGACATCAGCACCAGGTTCATGATCGGTCGCTCCCAGATCGTCAAGGCCGACGTCAACAGCCACCGCATGGTCGTCATCCGAGACGGCCAGGAGGTGATGAACTTCCCGGCCAGCTACGGGCTGAGTGCCGACCCGAATCGCAACACCACCAGCGGCATCCACGTGGTGATGAACAAGGCCCAAACCGTACTGATGTCCAACCGGGCCTATGGATACGTCAAC
>JAICHZ010000261.1 GCA_025924655.1 Pseudonocardiaceae bacterium
CGGAGTCATCGCCGGCGTCGTCGTCCTGCTGGTGGGATGCGTCATCGGGTTCGTGATGATCTCCAACAACAGCGGCGTGTACCAGGGCAGCATCGGCGCTGGTTTCGCCCGGCAAACCGCCGGCTACCTGGGTCCCGACGCCGCGACGGTGGGCCCGCAGTACGGTCTGCTGCGGCCTGCCACCCAGGGCGGAGACCTCGTAGCGCCGCACATCATCGGGATCCACGGCCTGATCTTGCTCGCGGTCCCGGTCGTGCTGCTGGCTCGCACCGCGATGACTCGTCGCCGCCAACTGCGCCCTCATCCTGCTGGCCACGTACACCATCGTGGGGACCGCTGTACTGCGCAGCCGCCTCGAGCAGCCGTCGGGGTCCTCCTGGCCTTGGCGATAGTTAAAGGTCAGAGCCCTCCTGCGCCGGGCGGCTACGCCCCGGATCATGACACTGGCGAGCGCACCGGCTACGGCAATTCGTGCTGCTACGAAGACGCAGGCGCAAGCCGTCCCGGAAACGCGGATCGCGTGGCTCGCGCGGGGATGTGGGCAACCGGGCATTCTATGAGTGAGCCCGGCATGGGCTAAGGGTCTGACAGGGAGAAGGTCAGATGAGTGCTGCGCCAGAGCTCGTAATACCCGCGAGTGTCGACAGTCCGGTGCGGCCGAGCGTTCCGTCGAGCGGTCTGGCCCGGTGGCTGTTGCAAGACCAGGTGCAGCCGGTCGGACGGGAGGCCATGGAGGGACACTCCCCGCCGCAGGCCTGGTGGAAGGTGATGTGCCTGACCGGGGTGGACTACTTCTCCACGCTGTCCTACCTGCCCGGTATCGCAGCACTGGCCGCGGGCGCCGTGTCACCGGTGGCGACGCTGCTGATCGTGGCGCTGACGCTGTTCGGGATGCTGCCGATGTACCGGCGGGTCGCCCGGGAGAGCCCGCACGGCCAAGGTTCGATCGCGATGCTGGAGAACCTGCTGCCCTTCTGGAAGGGCAAGGTGTTCGTGCTGGTCCTGCTCGGGTTCGTCGCCACGTCGTGGATCATCACGATCACGCTGTCCTCGGCGGACGCCACGGTGCACCTGCTGGAGAACTCCTACCGGCCGAGCTTCCTGGCGGGCCACGCCGTCACGATCACCGTGGTGCTGCTGCTGATCCTTGGTGGGGTGTTCCTGCTCGGCTTCCGCGAGGCGGTCGTCGTGGCAATCCCGCTGGTCGCGGTGTTCCTGGTGCTCAACGCGGTGGTAGTGGTCGTCGGGCTGTATCGCGTGTTCACCGTGGCGGGCGTGCTGACCGGCTGGACCAGCGCTCTGACCTCCCGGGGTGGCGTCCTAGGCCCGGCGGTGCTGGCGTTCCCGCTACTGGTGTTGGGCCTGTCAGGTTTCGAGACCGGCGTCAGCATGATGCCGCTGATAGCCGCCGACGGCCAGACCGTCGAACAGCGGTTGGCATCGCGGATCCGTAACACCCGCAAGCTCCTGATGGCCGCTGCGCTGATCATGAGCGGGTATCTGATCGCGACCACCTTCGTCACGACGGTGCTGATTCCGGCTGCGGAGTTCAAAGTCGGCGGCCAGGCGAACGGCCGGGCGCTGGCGTACCTGGCACACGAGCTGCTCGGCAACGGCTTCGGGACCGTCTACGACGTCAGCACGATCCTGATCCTGTGGTTCGCCGGCGCATCCGCGATGGCTGGACTGATCAACATCGTGCCGCGCTACCTGCCCGGTTACGGGATGGCGCCGGAGTGGGGCCGGGCGGTGCGCCCGGTGGTGCTGGTCTACACCGCCGTCAGCATCGCCATCACCATCGTCTTCGGCGCCAACGTCGACGCCCAGGCCGGCGCGTATGCCACCGGCATCCTGGCGATGATGGTTTCCGGTGCGATCGCCGTGACGATCTCCGCCGCCCGGCGCCGACGACGCTGGCCTGCGGCTGCGTTCACGGTCCTGACGATCGTGCTGCTCTACGCGCTGGGCGCCAACGTGATCGAGAAGCCCGACGGCATCGCGATCTCCGCGGTGTTCATCGCCGGGATCGTCGCGATCTCGCTGGTCTCGAGGGTGTCGCGCAGCACCGAACTGCGCGCCGACCGGATCGAGTTCGACGAGGCCGCACGCACGTTCATCACCGACTCGCTGGCCTTCGACGGCAGGCTGCACCTGGTCGCCAACCAGCGCCAAGCCGGTGACCGCACCGAGTACGCCGACAAGGAGGCGACACAGCGCGCGATGAACCCGGTGCCCGGCGCCGCCGACGTGCTGTTCCTGGAAATCGACGTCATCGACCCCTCCTGCTTTAGCGACGTGCTGACCGTCCACGGCGTCGAAGTCGACGGGCACCGGGTGCTGCGCGCCCAGAGCCCCGCCGTCCCGAACGCGATCGCGGCGATCCTGCTCGCGCTGCGCGACGTCACCGGGATCCGTCCGCACTGCCACTTCGAGTGGGCCGAGGGCAACCCCATCGGGCACCTGCTGCGCTACCTGATCCTCGGCCGAGGCGACACCGCACCCGTGGTGCGCGAGATCCTGCGCGAGGTCGAGAAGAACCCGGCCCGCCGTCCCGGCATCCACGTCGGCGGCTGACCGCTCGCGTTGACCGGTCCCGGTCCCGGTCCCGGTCCCGGTCGGTTGGGAACAACTGCCCCATCCGCCTCAAAGAGGGAAGGGGTGATCCGTTGCAGACGTGCCGCCGGTGGCAACTCTGCGTCGAAAGTTGCCACCTACGGCACGTTCCTACGCTGCGATAGTCCTTCCTTCACCGCACCGCTACCCACTTGTCGACCCGGCCACGTTTGGGCATCCGCACTGGACGCCACGCCGATCATGTTCGATGCTCTGCGGGTGACTTCATCGCAGGACCAGCAAGGCACCCGGGTCGGCGTCCCCCGGGAGTCGCGAGACGGGGAGCGCCGGGTGGCTTTGGTGCCCAAAATGGTGGAAAAGCTGACCGGGCGGGGCTTGCAGGTCGTCGTCGAATCCGGCGCCGGGGTAGGCGCGCTGATGCCCGACGAGCTGTTCATCGAGGCCGGCGCGACCATCGGCGACCCGTGGGACGCCGACGTCGTGGTCAAAGTCGCGCCACCGACCGACGAGGAGATCGGCCGGCTGCGTCGCGGGTCGGTGCTGATCGGGTTCCTGGCACCGCGGTCCGACCCGGAGATCGCCGGCAAGCTCCGCGACGCGGGCGTGATCGGTTTCGCTATGGAATCCATCCCACGGATCTCCCGCGCGCAGTCGATGGACGCGCTGTCCTCGCAGGCCAATGTGGCCGGCTACAAGGCGGTGCTGCTGGCCGCAAACCTGTCCACCCGGTTCTTCCCGATGCTCACCACCGCCGCGGGCACCGTCAAGCCGGCGAACGCGCTGATCCTCGGCGTCGGGGTGGCCGGGCTGCAGGCACTGGCCACCGCCAAGCGCCTCGGAGCCAGGACCACCGGCTACGACGTGCGGCCTGAGGTAGCCGACCAGGTGCGCTCGCTGGGCGCCAAGTGGCTCGACCTGGGCATCGAGGCAGCCGGTGAGGGCGGCTACGCCCGCGAGCTCAGCGACGACGAGCGGGCCGAGCAGAAGCAGCGGCTCACCGAGGCGACCAGTGGTTTCGACGTCGTGATCACCACCGCGCTGGTACCCGGACGCAAGGCGCCTATCCTGGTCACCGCGGCGGCGGTGAAGGGAATGCGACCGGGCAGCGTGATCGTGGACCTGGCAGGGGAGACCGGCGGCAACTGCGAGCTCACCGTGCCGGGTGAGGTCGTGGTCCGCGAGGATGTGACGATCGCGTCACCGTTGAACCTGCCGGCGACGATGCCTGAGCATGCCAGCGAGCTGTACGCCCGCAACGTGCAGTCACTGCTGGAGCTGATGCTGGACAAGGAGGGCCGGCTGACCCCGGACTCCGATGATGAGGTGCTGGTCCGCTCCTGCATCACGCGGGAGCCGGAAGGGGACAACCGCTAATGCTGCTCGCCAACCTGGCGATCCTGGTGCTAGCCGGATTCGTCGGCTTCGCCGTGATCTCCAAGGTGCCTAACACTCTGCACACCCCGCTGATGTCCGGCACGAACGCGATCCACGGCATCGTGTTGCTCGGTGGGATCGTGGTGCTCGGTGTGGGCCACGACCTCACAATCTTCGACAAGTTGCTGCTGGTGGTCGCGATCGCCTTCGGCACCATCAACGTGGTCGGTGGGTTCCTGGTCACCGACCGGATGCTGGGCATGTTCAAGGGCAAGCAACCCGCCAAGGCCTCGAAGGGTGCTGAGCAGCGATGACGACGGTGGTCGTGGCGCTGTACATCGTCGCCTTCGCGCTGTTCATCTACGGCTTGATGGGCCTGACCGGCCCACGTACCGCGGTGCGCGGCAACCTGATCGCGGCGGTCGGGATGGGTATCGCGGTGTTGGCGACCCTGCTCATACCGGGGGTGGGCAACTGGGCACTGATCGTTTTGGGCGTGGCGCTCGGCACCGTGCTCGGGGTGCCGGCGGCCAAGCAGGTGAAGATGACCGCGATGCCGCAGATGGTGGCGTTGTTCAACGGCGTCGGTGGCGGCGCGGTAGCGCTGATCGCCTGGGTGGAGTTCAACAGCACCGCCGGGTTCACCGGCGAGCCCACCTATGTGATGGTCGCCTCGCTGTTCGGCGCGATCGTCGGCTCGGTGTCCTTCTGGGGCTCCCTGGTGGCGTTCAGCAAGCTGCAGGAGCTCCTTCCCGGTCGACCGATCAGCCTGGGCAAACCACAGCAGCTGGTCAACGCGTTGGTCCTGCTGGCGGCACTGGCCTGCGCGGTCGCGATCGGGTTGGGTGGCGCCGCCGAGTTGTTGATCATCGGGGTGCTCGTGTTCGCCGCGGCGTTGGGGCTGCTGGTGGTGCTGCCGATCGGTGGCGCCGACATGCCGGTGGTGATCTCCCTGCTCAATGCGCTGACCGGGCTGTCCGCCGCGGCGGCCGGGCTGGCGCTGAACAACACCGCGATGATCGTCGCCGGCATGATCGTCGGCGCCTCCGGTTCGATCCTCACGAACCTGATGGCCAAGGCGATGAACCGGTCCATCCCAGCGATCGTCGCCGGCGGCTTCGGGGGGGGCGGTGGTGCCGCGCCGGGCCGCGACGTCGGAGACAAGACCGTCCGGGAGACCAACGCGGCCGACGCGGCGGTCCAGATGGCTTATGCCAACCAGGTCGTCGTGGTGCCCGGGTACGGCATGGCGGTGGCTCAAGCCCAGCACACCGTGCGGGACATGGCCAAGCTGCTGGAGGAAAAGGGCGTTGAGGTCAAGTACGCCATCCACCCGGTGGCCGGGCGGATGCCCGGGCACATGAACGTGCTGCTCGCCGAGGCCGACGTGCCCTACGAGCAGCTCAAAGAGATGGATGAGATCAACGGCGAGTTCAACCGCACCGACGTCGCCCTGGTGATCGGCGCCAACGACGTCACCAACCCGGCCGCCCGCAACGATCC
>JAICHZ010000262.1 GCA_025924655.1 Pseudonocardiaceae bacterium
CAGTCTGAGCCAGCCAAGCAGTCTGAGCCAGCCAAGCAGTCTGAGCCAGCCAAGCAGTCTGAGCCAGCCAAGCAGTCTGAGCAACCCAAGCAGCCTGAGCCAGCCAAGCAGTCTGACCCGGCGAAGCAGTCTGAGTCAGCCAAGCAGTCCGACCCGCCGAAGCACTCCGACCCGGCGAAGCAACCCGAGCGAGCCGAGCAATCCGAGCGAGCCGAGCAATCCGAGCAACCGAAGCAGTCCGACCAGCCGGACAAAGCCGGGAGTGCCGATCAGCCGGGGGTGCACAAGGGCAAGCTCAGCTAATCAGGGAGGATTTCTTAATAAGCTGCGGTGCACAGCGGCGGGCAGATTTACGTGCCTGTGGCAATCCCGCCAGCTCTCTTTCTCCCGAACTCCACAGCAGAGCTATCCACGCCGGGCAGAGCAGCTCTGCTGTGGAGTTCGGGAGCCTGAGTACAACCTCACATCCACCGGACAGGGCCTGGTGGCGGGTGCATTCTCGAGGCCGAGATTCAGTAGGTTGTTGCCGATGCGGCGGTCTGGTTGAGGTGGAGCAGCTGCCTGGTCTCCGCGGGACTGGCCGGGTAACGGTCGTACTCCGCGCAGAGATCGGCTAGCCGGCCCACCAACTCTGCGTTGGACTGGGCCAGCCGTCCCCTCTCGTAGTAGATGTTGTCTTCCAAGCCGGTGCGGACGTGCCCGCCGCGGCGCAGTGCCCACCGGTTGGCCTCTAGCTGGAACCGGCCGATTGCGGCGCAGGTCCATGTCGCGTCCGGGATCAGCTCCCGCAGCTCCGATAGGAAGAAATCGAGAATCGACTCCTTGGGCGGCAAAGCGTTCTTGATGCCCATCACGAGCTGGACGTGCGGCGGCGCCACGAGCAGCCCTCGTTTGAGTAGGTCGACGCAGCTGTAGAGCATCGCGAAATCAAAGATCTCGACTTCCGGTTTGATGCCGAGATCCAGCATCCGGGCGGCCTGCTGCTCGACAAGCTGTGGTGGGTTCTCATAGACCGACGTTGCGAAGTTGACCGAACCGGTGGACAGCGAGGCCATCTCCGGCCGGACCTCCAAGCAGGAGAACCGCTCCTCCGCGCTGCGACCGCGACCGCCGGTGGACAACTGCACGATCGCGTCCGGGCGCTCATGTTTGATGCCGTCATGGACGGTCCGGTACCGGTCCACATCCGAGCTCGGACGTTGCTGAACGTCACGTACGTGCACATGCACGATGGTCGCGCCGGCGTCGATGGCTGCCACCGCGGAGGCCACCTGCTCCTCGGGTGTCACGGGCACGGCGGGGTTGTCCGCCTTGGTCGGGACGGACCCCGTGATAGCGACAGTAATGGCCGCAGGCGTGGCCATTGCGCCTCCTCTCCTCGTGCATCTAGCATTGCGCAGCTGTGATCCCGGGGCCACAGCCGCTGCGAAATGGGCTCAACTGGCGCCGCCTTCCGGTCTGGACGTGAACCAGTGGATTTCGTGTACGACGTACGGGCCTCCAGGGTTGTTTTCGGCACCGGTCGGATACAGCAGGTGCCTGATGAGGTCGAGCTGCTCGGGGCCGAGCAGGTCCTGCTCATCGCCGGTGGCCGGGCGAAGACGTACGCCGACGAGCTGGCGGCCGCGCTCGGGTCTCGGGTGGTCGACCGCATCAGCGAGGTCGTCATGCACGTCCCGACGGCCCTGGCCACGGCCGCAGCCGAGCGTACCGAGCAATCCGGCGCGGATCTGCTGGTCTGCCTAGGCGGGGGCTCGGCGATCGGGCTGGCCAAAGCCGTAGCGCTGCGAACCAGGTTGCCCATTCTCGCGATTCCCACCACCTACGCCGGCAGCGAGATGACGCCGATCTGGGGACTGACTGACGGCGGGCGCAAGACCACCGGCCGCGACCGCACCGTGCTGCCCGCAACAGTGGTCTACGACCCGGCGCTCACCACGTCGTTACCAACCGACATCTCCGCCGCGAGCGGAATGAACGCTCTCGCTCACCTCGTCGAGGGTCTGTACGCGCCCGACGCCTCACCGGTCACGGCTGTGCTCGCCGAGGAAGGGATCCGCGCCCTGGCCGACGCGCTGCCGCGGGTGGCTCGCGCACCTGCTGATCTCGACGCTCGGACCTGCGCCCTCTACGGTGCGTGGTTGGCTGGCTGGGTGGTGGGGACCGCCGGAATGGGCCTGCACCACAAGATCTGTCATGTGCTCGGCGGGGCCTACAACCTGCCGCACGCTGGCACCCATTCCGCGGTGCTGCCCTTTGTCACCGCCTACAACGCTTCTGCGGCGCCGGCGGCGATGGCCCGCGCAGCCCGTGCGCTCGGCGCGCAGGATCCGGCCCGTGCGCTGTGGGAGCTGGCCGAACGGATCGGGGCGCCGACATCACTCGCGCAGGTTGGTATGGATCCAGGCCGAATTCCGGAGGCCGCCCGGCTGGTCGTCGAGACACCCGTGACCAATCCCCGCCCGGTCGACGAAGCGGCTGTAGACAAGCTGCTCCGCGCTGCATACGCCGGCATACTCGCTCGGACTTAGCGTGACCGCCTCCTTACCCTCGCGGCATGCATTCGGCACAGGCAAACACTCGAACTGCGACAGGGCCGGCGACGACGATCACTAATCGTGGGCTGTTACTGCCCTCAGCTTCACTGTTCACTTCGCTTTTGGCTTCATTGCTTACTCCGCAACCCGCACAGCTCGGGTGCCCAGGTGTTACGAGTAGGTCGGTGCATTTTCCGCAGACCACCATGTCAGGTAGCCACAATGCCAGGTGCACGGGCTCCGGCTCCTGCCCCACCGGAATGTCGAGCTCCCTCAGCAGTTCGACCTGCCGACCCTCGGTGATGGCCGCATCGATCCGGAGCACTAGGTCGCTCAGGTTTGATTCGGGGATATCCATGATCCTTCCTCTTGGGGCACATGCGACGTGTGCTGGTACTGCCCCAGGCACATCGTGAAGTGGCCGACGAGCTCACCCTGCTCGATCAGCCGTTGTCGCTCTTCGACCGTGTAACCGAGGGCATAGTCACCACCGCCCTGCTGTCCGTCCATGCCAATCATCATGCCCCACGCCATACGAACGGCCAGCGCCCTCACTCACTCCTCGTTGTCACTGTTGTAAGAGGCACCAATCCGTTCGCTGACCGTACATCGGTTCGGATCCACGACAGCGTCAACCTGGTCCTCTCAATCCGTTCAGTGACCCGCCGCAAGGAAAGTCACTTCACGACCAGAACTGGTTCGCCAAATGCTGATCGGCTGGGATGGTATGGCCTTCGATGAAGCGGCCGTGTTCGTCGAAGCGATAATAGTATGCATGATTGATCTCGAAATCATTGCCGTTCCTTGCGCCCCGAAACCGACCCCACGCCATTACTGTCGTGTCATTGGCTAAGACGTCGATCGGCTCGAATGATGCCGTCCTACCTGTCAATTCCTTCGCTTTGTAAAAAATCTCTCGAACCCCATCGATGCCATAGTAGACACCCGATACAAGATTCTGCCCATGAAAAACATATTTCACATCGGGCGCAACCTGCTGCTGGATAGTTTGGGCATCGTTTTCGTTGAATGCCTTAATCACGCGTAAGTAGACGTCGATCAGGTTGTGGGTTGCCATGAACTCCTTGCCTCCCTCGAATAACGCGGCCGGCTGCCCATCAAGATACCGCACTGTCCGGTCGAGGCTGGCGATCGAAATATCCTGCCGGGCATTGTCGCGTGCCTGCTGACGCTCACGGCGGCCCCAGGTCGTACTCCGCGCAGAGACACCAGCTCTGCGTTGGACTGGGCCAGGTTGGACTGGGCCAGCCGCCTCCTCGTAGTAGATGTTGTCTTCCAAACCGGTGTGTGGACGTACCCGCCGCGGCGCACTGCCCCACCGGTGGCTCCAGTTTAGAATCGGCCAATGCGTGCAGTGATCGCCGCAACTGAGTAACGGCAGTGCGATTTTGCACGGTTATCGCTCACCGTCGGTGATCTTGAGCGCAGCGGCAAGGTAGATAGGCGACAGCCTCTGTGAAGGGTGCGATCTACCGTGACGCCATGACCGTCTTGAGCTATGACCGCTACTGCTCATGCCGCAGTCCGCCGTACGCGGCCCGCTGATCGACCTACTGCTGGTCATCTACAAGCGGCGCCCCGCCCGCGGCGAAGGCATCGAGATACTTGGCGACGTGCAGCTTCTCGACTTCTGGCTGGAGCGAACCAGCTTCGGGTGATCAGCAGTGCGATCGGCAGGTGAACCGGATCCCCGCCACGAACATGGAACGGCGGGAAGGGGTGGTGTACGCGTGGAAGACCAATAACTCGTGCCGGTGGGCGTGCAGCACGTCCTGCCCACCCGGATTCTGGTACGCGTCATCAAGCGTGTGCTGGTTGAGGAACTCCCCCGGGTGCTTGACGAACTCATCGCATAGCGCGTCCGCGGTCGCGTAATTGATGAAGTACCGACCGCTGTTGTAGCCATTGCCCGAGTAGAACAGCACGTACTTGCCGCCTTGGCGAACGATCGCTGGTGCCTCGACGGTATGGTTTTCGTCGGCCCGGTCCGCCCGGATTACCGCCCGCCGGTGGCCGATCGTTGCTGTGCCGTCCGTATCCAGCTGTTGGAGCCAGATCGTGGCGTTTGCCGTCGCGGCTGGCGCTGTAGAGCAGGTAATGCGTGCCGTCGGTGTCGGTGAACGGTTTGGGGTCGATGTCGTCGGCGTCCCCGGGCTGGCATACCAGCGGATGCGATCCGATCGAGTGGAACGGACCCTCGGGCGTTGACGCCTGCCCGACCCCGATGCACTGGACGTGCTGGCTCGCTGAGCGGGCGGTGAAGTACAGCAGGTAGCCGTCGTCGTCGCTTGCGATCACTGCCGGTGCCCACACGCTGCCCGGGGCCGTCGGGTCCACCCATGCCGGCAGCTCGGGCATGGCGTCGTGGGCGTGGCTCCATCCACCAGTCAGGCGCCTCGAGTGCTGCACCGGAACGTGAAAGGTCTCGGCTCCGTAGCGGCTGGCGGTGGAGTAGGCGTAGTAGGCTCCGCCGACCGACAGGACCGTCGGGTCGGCGAAATCATGCGGAATCGACGGCTCAATCGGCGCTGGCAGCGCCCCCCGGTGGTCAATGCGACCGCCGCCACGGTCATCAGTGGGTTGCGCCAGCCGCGACCCGCAAGCCAGGACATCGCCACGAAGTTACACGGCGACGGCCAGCGGAACGTCCAGAGCCGGTACCCGTTCCCTCCTGGTGATCGTAGGCTCCGGAGGGAGGAGGGGCGGATGGACGACGAGGACGGCGCTGCCGACCCGGACTACCGCTTCACGCTGGCCAACGAGCGCACCTTCCTGGCGTGGATCCGCACGGCGCTGGCGCTCATCGCCGGCGGGGTGGCCGTCGTGCAACTGGTCCCCGACCTCG
>JAICHZ010000263.1 GCA_025924655.1 Pseudonocardiaceae bacterium
CGGTGGGATAGATGTGACAAATGTGACGGTGAAGAAGCTTGCGACCGCGAAGACGCACGACGACGTTTGCGGGCGGAGTCGAGCTCGTCGATGCTGGGAGAGCCTTCCGCGCTGAGGACGCATGCTGACGCGCCGGCGGGGGTGGCGTCGTCGGCGCATCACCCGGCTGAGTGCACAATCACCCCCAACCGGAGGCTCGCCCGGGGAAGGATGCGTGGTCGGATGGATGACCGTCGGTTGCTGTTGGTGCACGCCCACCCCGACGACGAGTCGACTATGACTGGCGCAACCATGGCCGGCTACGCGCGGCAGGGCGCCACTGTTGTCCTGGTGACGTGTACCCGTGGCGAGCTCGGCGAGATCGTCGCGTCTGATCTTGCCGGGTTGCGCGACGCTGATCCCGACGGGCTGGGCCTGCACCGGGAAAAGGAGCTGGCCGAGGCGCTGGCCGTGTTGGGCACCGCGCGGCAGCACTGGCTTGGCGGCCGCGGTCGCTGGCGTGACAGTGGGATCCCTGCCATCGAGGATCCGGCGGCCTTCGCCCGCGCCGACCTCGGCGAAGCGGTCCGGGCGATGGTCGGGATCCTGCGCGCTGAGCGCCCGCAGGTGGTGGTGACCTACGATGCCGAGGGCGGGTACGGGCACCCGGACCACATCCAGGCCAACCGGGTGACCATGGCCGCGTTGGATCCCGCAGCCGACCTCCGTTTCGCACCGGAGCTCGGCGCGCCGTGGCAGGTGGCGAAGGTCTACTGGATGACCTTGTCGCGCAGTCTGATCCAGACCGCGGTGGACGCTGGGGTGCTGTCGTCAATGGATGTAATACCCAACTCGCTGCCCGACGAGGAGATCACCGCGGTGCTGGACGGGCGGCCGTACATGGACAGCAAGGTCGCCGCGCTGCGGGCGTACCGCAGCCAGGTGGATCTGCAGAATGGGATATTCGCCATGCTCACCGAGGTCCCCGAGTTCGCGGTGGAGAGCTACCTGCTGGTCCGCGGGCAGCGCGGGCCGGGCTCGGGACCGTACAACTGGGAGGACGACCTGTTCGCCGGTCTGGTGGGTCAGCCCGTGGCGGATGCCGGATGAGCACTCCGCAGGAGATTCAGGGTGCGCTGCGGCGCGTCCGGCGGCGCGGCGTCAGGCGCTGGGCGTCCAGCCGGGCGGTTGTGGCCGTCACCGTCGTTAGTGCTGGCGGTGGTCCCGCCGTGCTACTCGCCCGGCGTGCCGGTTTGCATTCTGCGGAGTTCGCGCTGCCGGGTGGACGGACGGATCGCTGGGAGTCAGCGTCCTCAGCGGGCCGTCGCCGGCTCACCGAGGAGCTCGGGATGCGACTGCCACCGGAGTCGGTGCTCGGGTTGCTCGACGACTACGTCACCGACACCAGGCTCGTGATCACGCCAGTCGTGCTCTGGGGCGGCGAGCACGCCCCTGCGGTCGATGTCCTCGCCGTTGCGTTCGCTGACCTCGACGTCGAGCCGGTGTTCGTGGCGAGCTCGGAATCTGATCGTCCGGCGATCCGCCTGCCGCTGCACGGCGGCTGGTTGCACGCCCCCACCGCTGCCGTCCTGCACCAGTTCCGCGAGGTCGTCCTACACCGCCGCCGCACCCGGGTAGCCGCCTCGTGAGTGCCAATCGGTGCTGGCGCGCTTAACACCACTCACGACCAGTAACGTGGGCGCGTGCGGGTGGCGACGTGGAATGTGAACTCGGTGCGTTCGCGGATGCCTCGGCTGTTGCCTTGGTTGGACCAGCGGGTGCCGGACGTGGTGTGCCTGCAGGAGACCAAGCTGCCCGCGGACGCCTTCGACGAGCTGGTCCGCCCCGCGCTGGCCGAGCGTGGGTACGCCGTCGCCCACCACGGCGACGGCCGGTGGAACGGGGTGGCGATTGCCTCCCGGGTCGGCTTGGACGATGTCGTCGCGGGGCTGCTCGACGAGCCCGCGAATCCGGTGGGGCAGCTCCCGGGTCCTGAGGCCCGTGCGGTGTCCGCGACCTGCGCAGGATTGCGGGTGTTCTCGGTCTACGTGCCCAACGGCCGCACCCCCGAGGACCCGCACTACCGATACAAACTGGACTGGCTGGCCGCGCTGCGCGCCACCGTCGCCGCCGGAGATCCTGCGGTGACTGTGGTCTGTGGTGACATGAACGTGGCCCCCACCGACGACGACGTCTACAATGCGGCCGCCTTCGCCACCTCGACCCACGTCACGCCCCCGGAACGCGACGCCCTGCGCGCCCTGGAGCTGCACGACGTGGTGCGGGAACGCTGGCCCGCCGAGCGGATCTTCACGTACTGGGACTACCGCGCCGGCATGTTCCACACCGACCGCGGGATGCGCATCGATCTGATCCTGGCCGGTGCGGTAGTCGCGCCGCGGGCGTGCGCCGCCTGGGTGGACCGCCAAGCACGCAAGGGCACCGGCCCCAGCGACCACGCGCCGGTGATCGTGGACTTCGACGACGCGCCGGACGGCGACTGCGGCCCGATGGTCCCGCCCCCGTCAGCGTCTCGCAGCGGTGCCCGGCGCTGATGCTCGTCTCCCACGCCGAAATAGCCGCGCTACGAGAGACGATCGCCATCCAGTCAGACCCCCTGGCGGTCGAGGACGTCCGGCAGGCAGAGCAAGACATCCTCGCTGGGCGCACGGTCAAAGCCGAAGGCATCCGCGATTCGATGCTCTCGCGCCGTCCCGCCACCGCGTGACAGACCGTTGGACGATTGAGCTCACTAGTCCAGCCCGACGAGCACTCGAAAGAGACCCCCGAGCCGGTCGCCTGGGCGGCGTAACCGAGCGGCTGCCACTAAACCCGCTTCAGCTCGGTGGCGAGCTCTGCGGCCGATCACGAGGTGATGAAAACCGGAGTGGGCTTTTTCTGGGCATTATGTTTCACTAGGGCATGCCCAGTAAAAGCCCAGTCGAGAGAGAGGTGGTCGCGGGGCTACGGCGTCTGCTCAAGCGCGGTTTGCCGGTAACGCCGGCCGGCGCGGACGCGGTGCTGCTGGACTTGCGGGGAATCATCGCGCGAGCCGCCAATCCCGCGGATGACGCGAGCCGGACGGCGGCGTTGGATGGGACCCTGCGCGGCCTGCTGGCACGGTTCAACGACGCCCGTTACGCGCCTGCGGCGCGGGCGTTGTTCGGCCTGCCGCCCGCCGAGCCGGGGCAGAATCTTACGGTTCGCCGAGAGCTTTCTGCGGCGCAGGCGGGGCATGAGGTACATCACTTCCGCAAGCGAGTGGAGCCCAAACTCGTCGAGAAGATCGCCTGGGAGCTGCTGGCCGACGCTGACCGGTTCACCCGCTCGGCGATGATCGCCCCTCGGCTGGCACCGGCCGCGAACCGGCAGCCGTTTCCAGCGGACCCATTCGCTTGGGAGGTCGCCGAGCATGAGGAGCAGCTGACCCGATTGTGGTCGGCAATCTATGCTGCTCGAGCTGAGCTGCTTGCCGTCGAACGGCTGATCAGCCTAGACGTTGACCGGGTAGACATCATGACCACGGCGGTGACCGCGGCCTGGCGGTGGGCCGGCGCGCGCGCGGAGGCGATCAGCTACTGCACCTCGTTCGCCCCGGAATCGGAGACTTCGCCCGACGAACTGGTTGTCCTGGCTGGCTGGGTTCCGCCGTTAACACGGGCGCAGGCGTCCCGGCTGACCGAGGCCGCCGCCGGCGGCGTCAGCCGTGAGCGTTTCACCGCGGCGCTGCAGGGCGAGACCGGGCTGAGCGACATCTGGGTTGATGGCTTCCTCGCCCGATCCACTGCACCTGAGTTCACCCCCGAGCAGGAGAACGGATCATCATCGTGACCAGCACCTTCACCAATCCCGCCCTGACAGCCGCATTGGAGGCGGCGGCGACTGGCGACCCGCGTCGCTACGTCATTACCGGTGGCCCGTCCTCGGGCAAGGACGACCTGATCGCGGCGATCCACGCTGCGGGCATTCCCTGCATGGCCGAGGAGCCGGGTCGGGAGATCTACCGCGCGCACCGCGAACGACTAGGCCGGCACCTGCGCCGGGAGGATCGCCGCGACTATTCGCTGGAGGTGCTGGAGGCGTTCGTCGCCGAATACACCACGCACAAGCACGGGACCAGGTTCTACAACCGGGGCATCCCCGACGGCTACGGCTGGGACGCGTTCTTCGGACTGCGGCCGACCCCGCAGCTCGAAGAAGCCACGCGGCTTTATCGCTACGACGCGATCTTCGTGCTCGATCCCTTGGACACCTTCGAGGACCCCGACGACATCGTCTGGGCCAAAGACCGCGAGATCCGCCGCGTTCACGAGCTGATCGTGCAGGGTTACTTCGACGCCGGCTACGAACCCGTGTTCGTCGCTCCCGACTCAGCGGCAGCCCGGCTCGACTTCATCTGCTCCAATTTGCGCCTGCCCAAACCCAGCCGAGGAGCGTGATGACGTTGAGCCGCAACGGGAAGCCGTCGCTGCTGCTGTCACCGAACAGCGTGCTGGCCAACGCGCTGCTGCGCTCGATCGACATCCTGCGTCCCCGCGTGCTAACGGCCCGCCCGGCGCGAATCGAATTTGTGGTCGGCACCCAGATCAACGGCGCCCCACATCTCGGGACGAATCTGGTGCAGACCGCGGCGTTCCTGCCTAAATCGCTGCTGCGTGAACACGGCAAGGACGTCCTGCCCGCCGACGTCGAGCCTTGGATGCTCGACACCACCGCCTGGCCCGGCTCGGTTGACGATTACGTCGACGCACTGGTCTGGCTGGTCAGCGAACTGTTGACCGACCCCAAACACTTCTTCCGCTCGTTCACCGTCAAGGAACTTGGCCGACTCATGACCGCACGCCCCACCGAACCTGTCGTGCGCGCCCACGAAATGGGCATTTACAAGCGATACTTCGACCTCATCACCACCGGGCGCAAGACCACCGAAATTCGGGTCAACGACTCCAGCCGCCAGAAGATCAGAGAAGGCTCGCTGATTCGATTTCGCTGCCAAGGCGACCAGGTCCTCACCCGCGTCACCCGCATCGCCCGTTACGCCAACTTCGACGACATGTTCGCCCACGAAACCGTCGCTTCGGTCAACCCGCTGGCCACTCGCGAAGAGCAACTCGGGAACATCCGCCAAATCTATCCCCCCGAACGTGAAGCCCTCGGCGTCGTCGCCATCGGCATCGAACTCATCGGCCCACCCTCCAGACATGACAACGCAGCCGACCACACGGCCTCGCCACTGTCCGGTGAGCAGCAGTGATCAGATCGTGCATGCGCAGGCGGCCGAGGGTGCGGGTCCGTCGGTGCCGTAGGTGACCGAGTCGGCTTTCACGGCGTAGACCTCCCAGGGTTCTTGACCGGGTCCATGGATCCACACCTTGTCCTGCACTGCATAGCAGCAGGTCGTATTGTTTTC
>JAICHZ010000264.1 GCA_025924655.1 Pseudonocardiaceae bacterium
CAGTGTAGCGCGGCGACCCAGACGGGACTTGAACCCGCGACCTTCGCCTTGACAGGGCGACGCGCTAACCAACTGCGCCACTGGGCCTGACTGTTCGTGCCCCCAACGGGATTCGAACCCGCGCTGCCGCCTTGAAAGGGCGGAGTCCTAGGCCGCTAGACGATGGGGACTTGGTCGTCCAGACCTGCCCGCAGCGGTTGCCCGTCGTGAGCAAAGCAAGCATAGGACATGCCCGTAACCAACCGCACAACGGGTGGGCAGGCCGCGCCTACCTGGACCGCCCACCCGTTGCGGTCATCGGCGCACCGGCGGGATGCCGTCCTCGCCGTCGATCAGTCCCAACATGTCCAGCAGCATCCGGCAGTCCTCGGCGCCGGTAGCCGACCTCGCGACCGACAGACGAGCCCGATCCACCTGCTCGGCCGTGACTCGATGCGGGTCCTGCCCACGCTGCATGGGCACGGTTGCCCTGCTCAGTTCCGCTCCGGTCTCCAGACCGAGGTCATAGGTGCTCGACAGACGGCTCATTCGCCCCTCCTGAACTTCGCTTGACGTATCCAGGTCCTCACCGCTCGCCGCAACCTATCTACCGTTCATCGACAGCGCAGCCTCCCTCTGGGTGATTGCGGGGGGTTAACCTTCGCCAGCCGGTCTCAAACTCCAGCCACTCACCGCGCGCCCAGCGGCTCTTCGCCCACTCCAGCGTCGGACGGTGGGTGTCGGTGAACTCGACGTCACCGACATTCCCACGACGGAAAACGTTGCTGCTGTCGCGTTCACGGCAGGGGGCGCGGTGGACGGCGCAGTGCGCTGCGCCGGTAAGCCGGAAGAAGATCTGTGGGCGCGCAGCGGCGCACCGGCGGCCAGCTCTACCGCACGCGACGGGTACGGGGTGGCTCTCGACGAGCCGGTGACTTACCGAGGGGACCGGGGCATCGGGTTGAGGTGCGGGCGGATGTCAGCTCAGCTGCGGGGGCACTGTGAGTTCGGAGCGCGCGGCGAGCAGCGCGCTGACGGTGGCGCACGCCTGGCCGCCGCACATCAGATCGATCGCTGAGCGAAGTTCGACGATCGCGCCCGCGGGGATGTCGTCCCAGTACTCCACGGCAGCAGCGATCCGGTTCGTGATCTCTATGAGCTCCGCTACCGGGGCATCACCCATAAGGGCGGTGATCAGAGCCTCGACGTCCTTGACGAGACTCTGCTGGGCGGTCGTGTGGGATGCGCTCACGCGCGCTGACGGTACTCGGCCGGTCGGCCGAATCGGCAAGAGGTAAGTAGTACTGTCACTCGCTCGTGCAGAGCACCACCCTGCCGGATTTCGGCCACGTCTGCGTTGGGTAGCCAGCGCCGCCGCGTAGGCTCGTCGGGTGGTGAATGGCAACGTGCTGATCCGGGCTCTCGGCCTGTGCCTGATCGCGGGCCTACTGGTGGCGGGGCTCCTCTTTCCCGCCGTGGGCAGTATCGGCCTGGCGTCCAACCAGGCCAGCGACACGGTCACGAGTGTCTCGTCCAACCTGGTCCAAAGCCAGGTGCCGGTGGTCACCACGATCACTGACAAGGACGGCGTACCGATCGCCTACGTGTTCGACCAGAACCGGTTCAACACGCCGCCCAAAGCCATCGCCGACACGATGAAGGCGGCGATCATCGCCATCGAGGACCGGCGGTTCTTCGAGCACAACGGGGTGGACTGGCGAGGCACCGCCCGCGCCCTGATGACCAACCTGTCCTCCAGTGGTAGCGCACTCGAGGGTCAAGGCGCCTCGACGCTGACGATGCAGTACATCAAGAACTACATGCTGTACGCGGTCGCCCAGACCGACGCCGAGCGGGCGGCAGCCGTGGAGAGCACCCCGGCCCGCAAGCTGCGCGAGATCCGGGTGGCTCTGCAGCTGGAGAAGCACCTGTCCAAGGACGAGATCCTGGCGCGCTATCTCAACATCGTCTTCTTCGGCCACAACGCCTACGGCGTCGCCTCGGCATCGAGAACCTACTTCAACACCACGCCGGACCGGCTCACCCTCGCCCAGGCGGCGCTGCTCGCTGGCATGGTCCGCTCGACCACCGAGTACGACCCGGTGGAGCACCCTGAGCATGCGTTGGCGCGACGCAACGTCGTGCTCGACGAGATGACCAATGTCGGGTCGATCACCCCCAATCAGGCCAACGCGGCCAAGGCTGAGCCGCTGGGCATTCAGCGCCCGCTGACCGGGTTGACCAACGGATGCGTCGGCGCCGGCCCAGCGGACGGCTTCTACTGCCAGTACACCCTGGACTACCTCGCCACCGTGGGCTTCCCCGAGGACAAGCTGCGCCGTGGCGGGTACCTGATCCGCACCAACCTCGACCGCCGGGCCAGCGACATAGCCAAACGCGCGGCGACCGCCGAGGTGCCCACCCAGACTCCGGGGATCGCCGACGCGATGGCCATCGTGGAACCCGGTGCCGACCGGCACCCGGTCCGGGCACTGGTGGCCAACCGCGACTACGGACTCGACGCCGATGCCGGCCAGACGTCCTACGCGCTGCCGTCGCTCGTGCAGGGTTTCGGGGCCGGATCGATCTACAAGATCTTCACCGCCGCTACCCTGCTGGAACGCGGAATGGGGATCATGAACCCGGTGCCGGTGACGGATGCGTACACGTCGCGGATATTTCGCGACAACGGCGGCGCCTACACGGTCACCAACGCAGGCAAATACCGCAACGGTTCGGTCACCCTGCAGACCGCGCTGGCGATCTCTCCGAACACCACTTTCGTCGCCCTGGAAGACCGGATCGGGTCGATCGACCCGGTGGTGAACATGGCTTACCGGCTGGGCATGCGCCAGAGCCTCGATTTCAAGGACGCCTCGGGCCGCACGATCTCCGACGCCGTCAAGAAGGAGCGTCGAGGTTCCTACACCCTGGGACCCGAGCCGACCAGCCCACTGGACCTCGCCAACGTCGGCGCCACCCTGATGAGCGGCGGAAAATGGTGCCCGCCGACCCCGATCAATGCGGTGCTCGACCGCAACGGTCACCCCGTGCCAGTGCCCGAGGCACCCTGTGAGCAGGTCGTTCCGGCGGGACTGGCGAACTCGCTGGTGACTGGGTTGAGCAAGGACGATCAGCCCAGTGGCACCTCTTTCGCCGCCGCCCAGGCCGCGCACTGGACCCGCCCGCTGCTCGGTAAGACCGGCACCACCCAGAACAACCGGTCGGCCGGTTTCCTCGGGGCGACGCCGCAGTACTCCGGTGCGGTGCTGGTGTGGCCGGACGGGTCACGACCGAGCGGTATCTGCGATACCGACCCACCCCGGCTGTGCAGCAACGGCGACATCTTCGGCGGCAAGGTGCCCGCCCGCACCTGGTTCAACGCGATGGTTCCGTTGCACGAAGGCCTCCCGGTGATCCCGCTGCCGCCCACCGACCCCCGCTACGTCAGCGGCGCCGGACCGAACGTTCCCAACGTGGTGGGGCAAGGCGAGAACGTCGCCCAGCTGACCCTGGAGCGGGCCGGGTTCCGGGTGAAGCGAGTGGTGTCGGTGTCGGATCAGCCAGCGGGCACGGTCGCGTCCGAGGCGCCCACCACCGCCCAGCCCGGTGACGTGATCACACTTTCGGTGAGCGACGGGACAGCGCGACCCAAACCCGCACCGAGATCCCCCAGCGCGGCAGCTCCCTATCAGCCGCCACAACGCGGAGGTCGAGACGGCGAGGGTCAGCAGGGGCAGCCCGGCGATGGACCACAGCCGGGCGATGGACCGCAAACTGGCGATGGGCCCCAAGCCGGGGATGGACCGGATGGGCCGTCCACGCCACCGACCACGAGGCCGCACAACCATCGGCGGCATGGCGGCTAGCCGGTCTTGCTAACCCTTCAGGGCCGCGAGCACCGTGGCGGCCAACCGCGATCCCTCGGCGCGACCAGCCGCCTTGGCCTTCGCCGCCTTCATCACCAGGCCCAGCTGGGCGAAGGTGGGGCGCTTGCCCAACTGCCCGGCGACGTCGTTGATGCTGTCGGCAACCAGGACACTGAGCTCGTTGTCATCGAGTTGCTGGGGTAGGTAGTGGGCGAGCACCTCGCTTTCGGCACGCTCCCGGTTCGCCAACTCATCGCGCCCGGCCGCGGTGAAGACCTCAGCGGACTCCCGACGCTTCTTGGCTTCGCGGACCAGCACCGCGAGCACCTCGTCGTCAGACAGCTCCCGGGCTTGCGAGCCGGAAACCTCCTCGGTGGTGACCGCGCTCAGCGCCATCCGCAAGGTCGCCACCGTGATGCTGTCCCGGGCCTTCATCGCCGCGGACAGGTCCGCCCGTAGCCGGTCCTTCAGCTCTGCCATGTGGTTGAACTTACCGGCGCAGACTGTCGTCTAGATCCCCAGCTCTTGCGACGACCGCCTCCTGCTCCCGACGCGAGTTGCGCCCGGGGCGAGCCGGCAGAACGGGGGCGGGGCCGTAGGATCGGTGCATGAACCGCCTGGGAAGCGCCATGGTCGGCGCCGCTGCGCTCGCTGTCGCAGGGACGGCGTACTCCGCCGGTATCGAGGTCCGCCGGTGGACGCTGCGCCAATCCACCCTGCCGGTACTGCCGGTCGGGGCCGCGCCGCTGCGAATCTTGCACATCTCCGACCTGCACATGACGCCGAACCAGCGATCCAAGCAGCGCTGGTTGGCCGGCCTGGTCGACCTGGAGCCCGACCTCGTGGTGAACACCGGCGATAGCCTGGCGCACCCGCAGGCAGTGCCGGCTGTGCTGCGGGCGCTGCAGCCGTTGATGACGCTGCCCGGCGTGTATGTGTTCGGGAACAACGACTACTACGGACCCAAACCGAAGAATCCCGCGCACTACCTGATGCGCACCGGCAAGAAGATCCGCGGCGCGCCACTGCCGTGGGCGGATCTGCGTGCGGCGTTTTCCGAGCACGGTTGGCTCGATCTGTCGAACACCCGCCGCGAGCTCACCGTGGCGGGGCGTCGGATTGCCCTGGCCGGGGTGGACGACCCGCACCTGCGGCGGGATCGCTACCAGCGGATCGCCGGGTCAGCCGATCGCTCCGCAGACCTCCGGTTAGGCCTGACGCACTCCCCTGAGCCTCGGGTGCTCGACGCCTTCGCCGCCGACGGCTATGACCTGGTGCTGGCCGGTCACACCCACGGCGGTCAGCTCCGGCTGCCCGGCTACGGCGCGATCGTGACCAACTGCGGGCTGGACCGCTCCCGCGCCCGCGGCGCATCCCGGTGGGGCGCACATACCTGGCTGCACGTCTCGGCCGGCCTGGGCACCTCCCCGTATGCACCAGTGCGCTTCGCCTGCCCTCCAGAGGCGAGCCTGCTCACGCTGGTTCCGCGCAACACCGGCGCCGTGGTACCGGCCTCCGCGTGGGACGCCGC
>JAICHZ010000265.1 GCA_025924655.1 Pseudonocardiaceae bacterium
ACACCGTCGGTCTGGGCGATGGTCACCGCGGTCGGACCCTGTTGGGCATCGGTGGCAATGATGGAGTCGACGTTGCCGCTGGTGTCTTTCAGCCGTGACCAGGAGCACGTACCCGATCCCACCAGCCGCTGTTCCTGTTGTCGTATAGGTACCGGAGACAAGGTCGGTTCCGACGATGTAGGTGCCGTCACCGAAAGCGGTCGCGAGGTTCACCGGAGGCGCCGGCGCTGCTGGCGGTTGTGCCGGTGCTGCTGGCGGAGCGGCCGGTGCTGGCGGTTGTGCGGTCGTGACGGTCGACGTGGAGCGCTGCTGGCCACCGTCGATGATGCCGATGATGCCCAACACCAAGACGATGCCGCCAACGACCCCCGGCCAGTTCCGGCGGGGTTTCCTCGCCGGTGGGACAGCGGGCGTGGAGGGCGGCTGGGTGAGCGGCAGTGGGCACGTATCGTCCAGGCCAGTCACCGAGGGCGGGTAGGGCTGCCAACCGGACGTCGTGGCGGGTGGCGGGTTGTTCGATTCCGGTGGGGTGAGTGAACCGAGTGCAGGCTGCGGGAAAGTCGGTGGGGTCATCAGAGGTATGTGGTGCCGGGGCTGCGATAAAGGCATGTAGGGCGCTGCGCTACCCGGTGCTGGCCGCGCCAGTGGGGTGAACGGTTCGTCGGCCAGGGGTGTCCTTTAGATCCACTGCGTGAGTGCGCGGTGGGGTGTTCGGGCTGCGGGTCGGTGGAGGTCATTGGGTGAGTAGTTCCCTGAGCCGGTCGGTTTGCTTGGGGCTCAGGGTGGGACCCTGGCCAAGGCGTATCGGCTGCCGAGCGTCGAGTTTGTCCCTCAACGCGGCGGTGAGGCCTTCGCTGAGTAGACACCGCTCCGCACGAGCGATCAGTTGCCGCTCAGCGGTGGGCTCGGGTTCGCCGGGTCTGAGCACCAGCCAGAACGTGTCGCCCTTGGTGGCGTCCCTGACCTCGCCTAGGCCGTTGCAGTGTGCCGGCACTACCCGCCGGAGAGGCCGCGTCGTCGTCGCGGGCGCGTCGATGTCCCGGTGGTAGGTGTCCTGTTCTTGAATGAGCCACCCGGCAAGTGGCCAGGCTTTGAACCGGAGGCCGTCGAGGTCGACGAGGTAGACCACGCGCCAGCCCGGCTCGCCGACAGCGCGGAAGTCCACAGTGACCCAGTCCAGCTCGGTGACGCTTTTCATGACAGTTCTCCGTTACTCGTTGACTTCGGTGCCATTTCATAACCTTCCGGTCAGCGATCCTCCCGGGCTCCCGGCGCCCGACCCGTCCCTAAGTGGTGCGGCTGGTGCTCCGGCATTAACCGCGAGACTTCTGCTGGTGGTGGAGGGATGAACATCAGCTCTTCATCGAATGGGTCGTACTTGCGTGTGTCGACCGTGATCTCCCGGTTGAAGATGAGGAGGCGCTGGACGATCTCGTCCCCGCCCTGCGCTCGACGAGCAGACCCCCAACCAGTGCTGCTTGCCGCGCCAGGCGCAACGTTCGGAGCCAGTATGATCATCGAAAGCCCCGCCCGACGCGCGACCTCAGACGTCGAAACGGATCCTGGAACGCCCATAAATAACCCCAGACGGCCAGGGCTCGGCGCGAGCCGCCGAGCCCTCGTGGCGCCGGGGTCCAGGGCGTGCGCACTCGATAGTAGTCCGACCGCGTCGATTCAGTACCTTGAACTGATCAACGCGCACGCAGGCACGAAAGTGTTGTGACACGAACCTATGCGTTCGCGTTTGCACTTCCCGGTCTCGACAGGGTTGCTGCGACCGACACGGGCCGAACATGGCCCACTTCCATCGGCGTTGTTGCATTTGGTGAAGCCGAGGCGCGCGAGATCGTTAATCCTCGGTTTGGTCAGATCGCCAGGGCCAGCTCGTCGAAGGCGGCCGCCACCCGCAAGGTCATCGGCTCGTCAACGCCGAGTTGGTAGTGGCCGCGACGGATGTTCTGGATGAACGCGTGCCCGGCGATGATGATCCTGGCTGACTGATCCGTTTTCAGGCCGCGCATCGGCCGCAGGCGCCGCTTCAGCTGCCCGTGATCTACTTCCATTCGGTTGTTGGCGTAGAGCTCCGTGCAGTGCCAGGCACCCTGGGTTAGTTCATCAAGAACCTGCGGGTACACCGCCGCCTTGTCAGTGGTGACCTCCACCGGGATGACTTTAGTGGTGGCCAGCGCCCGGGTGAAGAAACACCGGGCCGCACCACCATCTCGCCGCATGGACACATATACGTCGATGACCTGCCCGAACTGGTCGATCGCCCGGTAAATGTAGCGCCACCGACCGGACACTTTGACGGATGGGTGGGCCGCACGGCGAGGTGCCTGTGGTGCAGGTCCTTTTCCGTGCGGCCTCCCGCCGAACCCGCCGTGCGGGTTGTCCCCGCAACGGGCTCTCCAGTGATTATGCCGTGAGGTGTGCGGTGGGCTGCCCGGTGTGGATGTGGTCATGGCAGTCGGCGCAGACCACGAGGGTCTTTCGGTGTCGGCGTGTCATGAGGGTCGCCCACCGGGGTGGGGCGGTTCCGTTGGGGTTGAGATCGGCCAGTTTGCGGACGTGGTGGACTTGCATGTGTCCGGGTTGCTGGCAGAGTTCGCATCTTCCTTTGAGGAGTCGGGTGATCAACTCCTTGCGGGGATGCGGTAGCCCTGTCGGGGCGCGGTCAGCGATGATCGCGCTTTTGTGCCGTGTGAGGGGGATGCCGCCGAACCGTGCGACCAGTGGTGTCCTGCCTGCTCGTTCGATGATGGCCTGGTAGCAAGTGCGTAGCCCGAGCGGTGTAGTGATCTTAGCCTTGTGCTTGGCTGCGATCTTGGTCACCGTCGAGCGGTGCTTTGAGGCCAGCGTGGTGAGCAGCGAGGTCTGCATGACCCACCGCAGCCGGTGAAGCCGGTAGACGTCACCGGCGTGCAGGTAGTACTGGACAATGCCCCGATACTCGGCCCCGTAGGTGGCGACGATGTGGTAATCGTCGCAATTAATAATCTGGGTCCGACGCGCGGGTTTGCCACGCTCACGATAGGGGGCACATTTAGCCTTGATCACCGATGGGGGCACGCGAAGGGCGATGTGGCCATTAACGTGCCGTTGGCCACGGGTGAGCTGCCGATCGTTGTGCTGGACAGTGATCTCGTAGCCGAGGAATCGGGCCGCGCCTGTGCGGGCGTGGGTGATCAGCGTCTTATCCTGGGACAGCTCCAGTGTGAGGTCTTCACGAAGGAACTGGGCCAGGCGCTGGGTGATGTCTTCGGCTTCGGCTTTAGGTCCGGTGAACCCGAGAAGGGTATCGTCGGCATACCGGCAATAGCGCAGCCGCCGATAGCCCAGATCGTGGGGATCTGCGCTGGGAATGCTGCGCATCCGCTGACGTAGCTGCCGCGCTTGCGAACGGTCACCGCGTCTGCGGGCTCGTGCCAGTGCCGCAGCCAACTCCAGGTAAGCAGGATTGCGCGCCCTGCGTTTCCCTCGGTTATACTGCGGAATGAGTACTGTTTCGACAAAACGATCCAGTCTGTGCAGATAAATGTTGGAGAAAATGGGGGAGGCAACGCCACCTTGCGGTACGCCGCTGAGCGTGACGTTGTAGACCCAATCCTCCAAGTATCCGGCTTGGAACATGTTACGCAACAGCCGCAGGAACCGGTTATCGTGGATTTTCTCCGCCAGCGTGGAGAGCATGACCTGATGATCAAGACTTCCGAAGCAGTCGGAGATGTCTGCCTCGATGAACCAGGCAGTTCCCGTCCAGGTGTGGGCTATCTCCCGCAGCGCGGTGTGACAGCCCCGGCCGGGACGATACCCGTGGGAGCGGTCGGAGAACTGCGGCTCGTAAAACGCCTCCAACAGCAAGCGTATCACTTCACCGACCAACTTATCCGACCACGTCGGCAGGCCCAGTGGACGTAATTTACCGTTCCTCTTGGGGATGTAAATTCGTCTGGCCGGGTGGAATCGGTAACGCTCGTGGCGCATCGCATCGATGATGCGTTCGACCTTGCCCAAGGACATGCCGTCCACTGTTTCCGGTGTGGCTCCAGGTGTCATCGCTCCCTGGTTAGAGTAGATGCGACCGTAGGCCAGCAGATACAACTGCGGATTGAATAGCTGTCGATACAGTTCATCACACGGCAGCCCCCGCCTACCGCGCTCACGGAGGACACCCAGCACCGTTTCAGCGTTCTGCATTTCGCATACCTCCCGGCCTAGCGGTATCCAATCACCTGTGCCCCTTCGCCCTGCAGACGGCGTTACCGTCCTCCCTGGCAGATCGCGACTTCTGCGACTACTACGGGCACTCCGTCGCCCTAGGGCTCGCGCCCCGCAGGCGATCCCACGTTCGTCCCTGTTGTACGTATCGAGCGTGACGTAGGCGTCCCATTCATCTCCTTGAATACCCTCGCTGGGCATCGCTCCACACCCCGGAGGTTGCATCAGCTGACCTACGTTACCAATGCAGGGCGTAGCGCCGGTTTCAGACGTCTTTCCGGCGGACGGGACAATTGCATCGTCTGGAGATTAGGATTCAGGCAATCCAGCTTTCGCCATATCACGCGGGTCCCTCAGCGCACCACTCCATACGCCTGGACATGGCCGCTGATTTCCTGGCATGCTCTCGTCCCTTACTGGTCTTTCGACCTCAGGTAAGCCATCAGACCCAGAAACCTCCCTCCGAGTTCCTCCCAACTGTGCTGGGAAATACAACAGGGCGCCTCGTGGCGCACTAGGTCTCGTCGACCCACCAGCGGTCGCCGACACGGTGCCGGCGTGGGCGTGCCGCCTCCGCCAGTAGCGGTGTGAAGCGCTGCACCCAGCGAAAGATGCTGACGTGATCAACGGTGATGCCACGCTCGGCCAGCAGCTCTTCCACGTCTCGGTAGGACAGCCCGTAGCGCAAGTACCAGCGAACCGCGAGCGTGATCACATCCGGAGGGAAGCGGAACCCCGCGAAGCTGGACCTCAATGCTGGCACTCGACGACAGCGACGACGCATCAACCAAGCCTGCCTGATCTTGCTCTCCGTCGACGCAACAGACCCCTCGAGGTTGTCACCGCCGGGTAGGGGCCCGGTCTCCTGCCGGTGGGCGAAGGACATTTGGAATGGCGTTTGTGCAGGTCATCCCGTATTACAGATCACGGTAGAGTGGCAGCGTGCCGGGTCGGCGGATTCTCACGGCGCGGGTGTCGGAGGTCAGCGTCCGCGAGGTCGACAAGGTCGCCGACCCCGAGGGACTAAGCCCGGTCCGAAGCGATCCGGCTGCTGCTGGCGTTCGCGGTCCGGAGGATGCCGAAGGGCTGGCGTGGAGGACCGGCAACCGGGTGGCCGCTGAGG
>JAICHZ010000266.1 GCA_025924655.1 Pseudonocardiaceae bacterium
CAGCCCGGTGGCCAGGTAACAGACCTGCTTCGCGATAGCCACCGCATGGTCGCCGAAGCGCTCGTAATAGCGGCCGATCAGAGCCGCGTCCACGGCCCGCTCCACGCCGTCTGACCAATCTTCGGCGAACAGGATGCCGAGTAGGTGGCGCAACAGCGCGTCGACCTCGTCGTCAGCTACGGCGAGCCGGCACGCGGACAGCGGGTCTTGGTACTCGACGGCGGCCGCGGCATCGTCGGCGAGTTGACTGACGAGCAGGCTCATCCGGGCGAGCACCGGACGGACTTTGCCTGAGATCATCGGGTTCGGGTGCTTGAACCGGGCGATGATGGCGATGTGCCGAGCAAGGTTGCCCATCCGGTTCAGGTGACCAAGCGAATGTATAGCCGCAACTACCACCCGCAAGTCCCCGGCAACCGGAGCCTGCAGCGCCAGCAGGGAGATGCAGCGCCGCTCCCTATCGCCGTGCATCCTATTCATCTGGTCACAGTCAGCGATGACCAGTCCAGCGAGCGGCAGGTCAATCTGGTGTAGCGCGATCGATGCATTGGTCATCATCTGGCCGGCGAACCGGGCCATCCGCGCGATGTCGGCCATCAGTTCGCTCAGCTCGGCGTGGAACGTGACCCGCATGATCCTCACCTTCTTGTCCCAAGTACCTCATATGAAAACACCGGTCACTCTGGTATCGCAAGTGATCATTTCCGTATCTGCGCAAATTCTTCCTGATTGGTGCGGCACTTGCGGAGCTACCGATATATTTAGGTTAGGCTAACTTAATTACGGAACACAAGTACAGACATGTGACGAACAGGGGGGCGGTAGTCACTCTGTGCACATCATGAGCACGCAGCGCGACAAAGGTAGGCGAGCTGAATCGCGATGGTTAGCTCGAGCGCGACAACACTGTCCGCTCAGCGAAGCCGACAACCCGTTTCCAAGCCGTGGGACCCGGGTAGCCGGCGGCTGGCGAGGTAGCGCGCCTCCGCTGCGACGGCCACCGCGTGGTCGGCGAAACGCTCGTAATAACGGCCGATCAGGGCGGCGTCCACGGCCTGTTCCACGCCGTGCGACCAATCCGCGGCGAACAGGATGCGGAACAGGTGACGGCGTAGCGTGTTCACCTCGTGGTCCGCCTCGGCCAGTTGGCTGGCCGACACGCAATCATGGCGCTCGATCGCGCCCGCGGCGTCCTCAGCGAACTGGCTGGCGAGCAGGCTCATCCGGGCAAGCACCGGGCGGACCTCGCCCGCGATCATCGGGTTCGGGTTCTTGAACCGGGCAATGAGGGCGATGTGCCGGGCGAGGTTACCCATCCGCTTCAGGTGACCGATCGCGCGCAGAACCGCAACCACCGCTCGCGGGTCGCCCGCATCCGGGGTCCGCTGCGCGAGCAGGGCAATGCAGCGCTGCTCGGTATCATCGTGCATGGTGTACATCTGGTCACGCTTAGCGATCACCACGGTTGCGAGCGGCACATCCGCTTGATGTAATGCAATCGCTGCGTTCGTCATCATCTGGCCGGCCAGGCGGGTCATCCGGACAAGGTCGATGATCAGCTCATCTAGCTGGGCGTGGAATGTGGCGCACATAACCTCACCTTCTTCACCCAACTATCGCACATCGGCACACCAGTCACTCCTGCCCCATAGGGGTGCGCAGAGGGAACCGTCTCAGAGGTGACCGTGGGTAAGAAGGATATCGCTCGCCGGGCGCGCTACTGCGAGCTAATTCTCACGCAGGGTAAGATGATCGTCCAGACCGCGTTTCGATGTCGGCCACCGGATAGACGGTGGCGTCCCGCGCACCTGTACCGGTCTGGTCAGCGGCCATCTCGTCCTCAAGCTGCTCTTCGCGGCGTCGGTTCCGCATCGCCACCAGGATCGCCATAGTCAGGCCGTGCGCGGCGGCGAGCCCTAACAGGACCACACCCCATTTGACCACAAGGTCGCGAATGGGCATCCCGGTGGCGACATCGAGCGTCGAGATCAGCGCCAGGACGCCGAGTACAACGAGATGAAAAAGTACTGCCACCAACTGCATCACCGAGCGGGCGGAGTCTGACGGGTATACCTTCTGCAGATAACCCAGGCCGCCCCGATAGAGGATCTGCCCGTCGATCAGGACAAGCAGAACTCCGATCAGGAGAAACGTCACATAACTGCTGGTGTCCATTCAGTAACTCCTGCCGAAGACCCTCTTGCCGGCGTCCTTGACGTTCTCACCAGCCTGCTTGAGATTGCCCTTGCCCTGGTCCAGCTTGCCCTCGACTAACCAGCCGAGGGTTGTCAGTGATCTTGCCGGCAGCTTCCTTGCCCTTGCCTTTTAGCACTTGGGCCTGGTTCGCGATCTTGTCTTGCAAACCCATCGGAAAGCACTCCTTCGAGAGGATGCGGCCTACTTGGCCGGAGTACCCGGGCGGTGACGCCGCTAAACTGACCGGCGGCACGCAGAGTTCACCTCGCCGACAGGATCGCGCTGCCCTCTCGAAGTCAACGCGGCGTATCAACGTAGGTGAGGTGGGGTTGACGCACTCGGAGACCCAAAGTGCACGAACTGACTGCTCGCCATCGTCGTAAAGCCGGTTCCGGACCTCCCGCCAATGCCTTGATCGCCTGGATAGGCGCAGATCCCCACTTACGCACCATCACCGCGAGCCACCGGCGCCGGACCGCTGCGTCACTGCCATCGAACACCCTCGCCGTCAAAGCGGCCGCCGCTGCGTGCTTCGCGCTGGCCGGTGGGGGGATTCTGGGCATCTCGGCAATCGTCAATGACGGGCTCGTCGCGCCGCTGACGGGCAGCCCGTCGCCCGTCCTGAGCCAGGACACTGGACCCAGCCGGGCAGCGGCTCCCGGGTCCGTGGCGGGGGTCCAACCGCATCCGACGGTTTTCCCAGCGCCGGCAACCACCCAATCCATGGTCGCCAGCCGCCAAACGCCGCAGCCCATCCCGGCGCCCGCTGTCCCCACGCCCAGCGGGCACATCGCGGCCGATGGCCCCAGTACCAGCCCCCAACGGGACGTCAGCCCCAGACGAGATATCAGGTCCAGCGAGGCTGCGCCCGCCCACGATCGCCGAAACTGAGATATGACCGTGCGATTCTGCACGGTAAACCCTCACTATTGGCGATCTTGAGAACGCTCATCGACGAACTCACCAGCCACTGAACAAATCAGCGTTGACCGTCCCGGGCCTCGTCGATATCAGCATCGGCGACGGTATCGTCGCCGGGCCAGCTACCTTCTCCTTCGGCCACCCCTCGGCTGAGCCGGCCGGATTGCGCTGCGGCCACTATGGAACGCGCTCGCCGTCCCCGCAGGTGCTCCCTGAGCCGCTCCGGCAGCGCGGCTGCGACCGCGCTGGCCACGCTGTCCGGCAGTTGCTCACCCAGAATCGTCAGCGTTGCACGGGCAGCGCGCTCAGCATCGTTTCGGGTACCTAAGCCGGCCCGGACCTGGACCTCGCTAATGAACTCCTCGTCGTGCATTGGTCCTCCTACTGCCCGACTACCGAGCAGACGCCTTCGCGGAGGAGCACCGGCCGGCGCGAATGCCGCTACCGGCCGGTGCTCAGGATTCCGCGGGTGCAACTGCTAGCCCTCGGAACGCCCGGGTATCAGCCGGCTCAGCGACCGCGGCCGGAGAGCGCATCGCGGACCCGGTCGACCAACCCCGCGCCGGGTGCGAGCGCGGCCAGCGCGCCACCTTCGGACGGCGAGGCCGGGTGCGGCCGCGTCGGAGCGACTTTCTGGACCTGCTCAACCTTGCGGCCGAGCTCCTGTAACTGTGCCTCGGAGCAGGCTGCCCGGAGCTTGGGAAACAGGTCGTTCTCCTCATCGGCCACGTGGTGGCGAATCTCACCGATCAGCTCGTGCATCGTTGGCCAGAACTGCTCATCTGCTGGGCTCAATTCCTCCAGCTGCTTCATTGTCTGCTCGGCTTCGTCGTGCTCGCTAAGCTCGTGATCGGCAATGTCATCGCCATCGGAAAGGACTTTACGGACGGTCGGGTAGAGATAAATCTCCTCGGCCACGGAATGCTTAACCAGCGAGGTCACCACCTGCTCGGCGAGTTGCTGGACCTTGTCGTCGGTGGCGCCGTCCATTTGTTCCAGCTGGCTGAACATGTCGTTCACCTCATTGTGCTGCTCAATGAGGAACGTGATCACGTCAGTCGGTGTAGTGGAAGTACTCATGGCGTGGAGGTACCCGGCACGCGTGCGATGAAACGGTGAACAACCCGTCGTTTGCCAGCAAAGCTGGCCGGGTATGTCAGGCCGTGTGGTCGATGCCGTGGTGGTCGGTGCCGGGCCCAACGGGCTCGTAGCGGCGAACCTGCTCGCCGACGCCGGGTGGGACGTCATCGTCCTGGAGGAGCAGCCTGGGCCCGGTGGGGCAGTGCGTAGCGCCCCAGGTCCCGCACCGGGCTTCATCACGGACCTCTGCAGCGCCTTCTACCCCCTCGCCGCGGCCTCCCCCGCTATCGGCGCTCTGGAGCTCGAGCGTCACGGACTGCGCTGGGTGCACCCGCCCACGGTTCTCGCGCACCCGTTGCTCGACGGCCGCACCGCCGTGCTGTCGCGGGACCTGGAGAAAACGGCCGCGGGTCTCGAGGCCCTCGGCGCGGGTGACGGTGCGGCGTGGAAACGCCTCTATGGCAACTGGCAGCGACTCGGCCCGTTATTGATCGACGCATTGTTCGTGCCGTTCCCGCCGGTGCTCGCCGGCGCCCGGTTGGTGGCGTCGCTCGGACCGACTGGCCTGCTGAGGTTCACCCGTTTCGGGCTGCTGCCGGTGCGCCGGCTCGCCGAGGAGGAGTTCACCGGGCCCGGCTCGCTGCTGTTGGCCGGGTGCGCGCTGCACGCCGACCTGATGCCCGAGTCCAACGGCGGTGCCATGTTCGGCTGGCTGCTGTCGATGCTGGGCCAGCAGTACGGCTTTCCGGTTCCGGAGGGCGGCGCCGGCCAGCTCAGCGGCGCGATGGTCCGCAGGTTCGAGAAACAGGGTGGGCGGCTGCGGTGCGACGCGCCGGTTCGTCAGGTGGTGGTGCGCGGGGGCCGCGCGGTCGGTGTGCGCACCGCCGACGGCGAGGAGATCCTGGCCCGCCGAGCGGTGCTGGCCGCGATCCCGGCCACCTACCTCTACGGCGGCCTGGTCGATTGGACGCACCTACCGCCCCGGCTGCGCGATGACATCCGGCGGTTCCAGTGGGATTACGCCACCGTCAAGCTCGACTGGGCGCTGCGCGCGCCGGTGCCGTGGGCGGCGGGCGAGACCGCGGGCGCGGGCACCGTGCACGTCTCGGCCGGCATGGACG
>JAICHZ010000267.1 GCA_025924655.1 Pseudonocardiaceae bacterium
CGAGTCCCTGGCGGCGCACCATCGCAGCAGGTCACAGGGCCGGTAGTTGGCCCGTCCCCCGTCATGGTTCCGTGGAACTTCCGTTTTTCGAGCCACCGAGCGCAGCTAGGACGTCGGCCACGTTGCGGGAGACGATCTTACGGCCGACATAGGTGTCTGTGGTCTGAGAGATCTTGGAGTGGCCAAGTAAATCGCTGGCTTCTCGCGTGGGCAGCTTGTCTGTGAGCAAGGTCGCGACGGTGCGCCGGAAGGTGTACGGAGTGAACCAGTCCCCGAGCCCGTGCCGATCGCGGAAGGCCCGCCAGTCACGACGCATGTTGTTGGCCTCTCGCAGACCACCTTGGCTGTTGGGGAACACCCAGCCAGTGACCTCTTCGGCGGGGATGCCATCACGTTCAGCTATCCGCTGCCGACGATCCTGCAGGAGGTCAACCAGCCAGTCCGTAAGTGGGATCGGACGTTTGGCCGTAGCGGTCTTGCCGTTGTTGACTTTGAGGCCTTCGCTCTTGGTACGGACCAGGTTGCCTTCGACGTGGGCTACCTTGGCCGTGAAGTCGATCGACTCCCAGCGGATGGCGAGGGTTTCTCCGGTGCGGTTGCCGGTGCCCGCGAGGTAACGGGCGATGTCCGGCAGATCCTGACGTACTGCGATCATGTCGGTATCGAACAGCTCAAAGATCTGCAGAGCTTCGTCGACCGTCAGCGCCCGGGCTGCGCGCTTGTGCTTGGTGGCTTGCTCGACCGGTCGGGCCTCGCGCACCGGGTTGCTCTTCAATGCGCCGTGGCGGACGGCGATTCCACACACACCGGACAGGATCGCCCGGCACGTTCGAGCCGTCGCGGCGGAGTGTGAGGCGTTGAACCCTTGCAGGATGTGATCGATACGCCCCGGGGTGAGTTCGGAGATCCGGAAGCTCTTGACTCTCGGCAACAGGAGCTTGTTCCAACGGTTCTCGTAGGTGTCCAAGCTCGTGCCGCTGCGGTTCCCCAGGTCAGTGAGAGCTCGAAATTCGGCGAACCACAGGGCGTAGACCTGTGGGATCTTGGTATCTGGTGAGATGTCCGTACCCTGCACTTGACGATCCCGGATGGCCTCCCGCAACTTGTTCTCCGCCGTGGTCTTGGTTTCCGCCCAACGGGAGACCTTCCGGACTTCCCCGTCGAAGTCACGGAACTGGCACGTCGCACGCCACTTCCGGGGTCCCTCTTGCACCTGTTTGACGCGTCCAGCGGTCCCAATCGGCAACGGTGGCCTCGCCATCGTCCTACACCTTCCCTATTCTCGATCGTCTAGGGATTCGAACCAGGCCCGGACATGTTCCGGGTCATAACGCAAGTGCTTACCCACACGCCGCGCCCGTGGACCGCGACCGTGACGCCGCCACTCGTAAAGCGTCTTAATCGGGACGCCCAGATACTCTGCGACGTCTTGAACCGCCCATAACCGAACTACTGTCTGCATCTCACCCCTTCAGGTCGTTAGCTCCCTTATCACGCAACATTCCTTTCTTCCTTGGCGATTTGCCGTTGTTCGCGGGCTTGGGCGGCTGCGGTCAGGGCGAGCCATTGGTCTCCGGTGTTGCGGTAACCGATTCCGGCGAAGGTCAGGTTGCCGACGATGAGGGTGGTTTGTTCGTCGGTGTGGTTGGCGGTGTCGTGTTGAGCGCGGCGAGTGTGGTGCTGCACACGGCGCCAGTGGCGGCGGGCGGCTTTCAGGGCGGTGCGGGTGGTGGAATACCGGCGAGATTTGGTGGTGTGGTGACCACCGAAACCGAACAGGTGCGCCCAGCGACGTAGCCGGCCGTAGGTGGCCTTCCAGTCGGCCGGGTGCTCGTGGTCGGGGCGGTGACCGAGGGTCCAGCAGGTGCGGACTAGGCGCCCAATGTGGGTAGCCATGTCGGCGTAGGCGCCGATGGTGTCGGTGGTGATCCGTGCGGAGATGTGCCCGGTGGCTTCGGTGGACTTACTCGCGTACTTCGCCAGGTAACCGGCGACAGCGGTATCAGTCAGTGCCCCGGTGAACGACACGGGACGGACTTCGAGCTGAGCGCCCCAGCTCAGTAGCCAACCGTCCGGGTTGCTCGGGTGCGGTGGCGTGGTGAACGCGGTCGAAACTGCGGCCGTCGTGATGACTTGATCCAGATCCGCAGCCGTGATCCCCAGCGGTGGGGGCAGCGGGGTGTCGGGGTCGGCGGGGTCGATGGCGTCGAGGCGGATCAGGGCGTGGAAGTGGATGAGGCCGCGGGTTTGGTATTCGGCGACTTTGGCGTAGGACAACCGCAGCCGAACGCCATAAGTTCGTTCGAGGGATCGTAGTTGGCGGTCGGCGGTGATTCTGGTGCGTCGCCAGAGTTCGGGTGCCCAGGCGTTCCACACGACGTGGTGGTCGTAGTCGTAGCACTGCGAACACAGAGGTTGACCGAGACACGGTGAGGCCTCGGTATGCCGGTGCGGGCAGGTCATGACCCGGCCGTGCGGGCAGCGTTCGATCGAGCGCCGCATCCGACACGGTTTGACCTTGCCGGTCTTGGGATCAACGAGCCGGGTATGAACAGCGCCGAAGGTCGGAGCGGTGAAGGTGGCAAAGACCACCGGGTGAGTAGCGACGGTGTCGGGCACACCTTTGCCGCCGACCAGGCCAGCGCGAATCAACTGGTAGGTATCGGCACGGTAGGTCTCGGCACACGCCGGGCACACGCTGGCGCGGCGGTCTCCGCAGGGAACGTAGATCACGCCATCGGGCAGCGTCTCGGTGGGACGCGACGACAAGACCTCACCAGTGGCGGGGTTAATGGTGTGCAGGTGTCCGGCCAGGCGGATGGGCCGTTCACAGCCCCGCACCGAGGCGACGTGGTCGAGCCAACGCCGGTAGTCGGGACGGGCAGCCCGATCGATGGCAGTGTGGCAGGCGCTGTGCGAATTGACTGGGCCGAGCTGGGTGGCGGGCAGCTCCAACGCACGAGTCATAACCGGTCAGGCCTCCAGGGTAGGGAAGGCGGGACCGAAGTAGCCCCGAATCCATCGCATTGCCGCATGTCGGTAGAGGGCCAGGTGCACAACGTCGGTGTTGTCGAGCCAGCCGGTGACGTTTCCCCAGAGCCATTCCTCGACGATGACGTGTAGCGCTGCGTTGGGGTCGCCACCGTTGATGTCGGTGGAGGTGGGCATGTGTTCGCCGCGAGCGAGGTAGGCAGCGACGGTGTCACAGAGTTGGTTTGCGGTGAGGGTGAATCGTTGTGATCCGACCTTGGCGAATAACACAATCTGTTGCCCGGCCGCGATGCGAGCGTTTGTGGTCGTGGTCATTGCTGATCGTTCCTTTCAGTACGGTTTATGGTTGGTTGTTCGGCAATGGCTCCCACCACCAGACACACCGGCACGACAAGGTGCACAGTTCGTGTTGTGGCTGGTGGTGAGAGTCACGGTCGAACAATTCACACCGGATCAGTGCCGGTGTCGTGGATACGAAGACGGCCAATGACGCTCCAGGCATCGGCGATGGTCTGGCTGGCAGTGGTTATCTTGCTGAATGCTTCGTCGGTGGCTAGTTGCGCGGTATTGAGCAGCTCAGCCGCTGGGTTACCGCAGTCGGTTTCATAGAGATTGGCATCAGCGCGGTCGAGGATACGGTGCAGGTGTGCAATCAATTGGGGAAGTCGGCTGAGCAATGCGCTAAGCGCACCAAAGGTGTCATAGAGATCGGTGACCTCCCGACCGTCGCCATGACTGGCGTGGTTGGCTGACTCAATGTGTTCGGCAGCATTATGTAAATGAATGGTGATCGCATCCGCGCTGTGACCATGGCGACTGCTCATGGCGGTGGTATCCATGTCAGGTCTCCTCGGGGCTGGCCCAGCGTTGGTGGGCAGCTTGGCGGGTGATGCCGATGCGCAGCGCGATGTCGGCCCAGCTGTAGCCCTGGGCACGGAGCCCGTTGACGGCGGTTTGGATGGCGCTCTGTAGTTCGCGTTCCAATCCGAGGAGGTGGGTGAGTTCTTCGACGTCGCCGGCGGCGACGCGGCGGGCCGCAGCGCGGATGACACGGCGGGAAAATGCCGCGTAGTCCTGGTTCTCCACGACCGGGCGGGTCCGTCGTTTCGGTGTCAGGGTCGGCTTGACACTTGGGGGCGTGTGCGCAGAAGTGGTGGTCATGTCAGCGTCTGCACCCCCCACAGTGAATACCAGCGCACTTAGCGGCCTTAGCGCCCCCGCAGAGCATCACCATAACGATCAAAACGGCGACTCCGCCGATGGTTGGGGCGTTCGCGTGTAGCCACGCACCGATGGTCAGGATGATCTGGATAGCGCCATAGACGACTGTCGCGATGATCGCAAGTCCTAAAGCGACAGTGAGTGTCATCAGGATCCAGTAAGGGTCATCAATCGCTTGCCACAGCAGGTTGCGCTTTGGTTCGATGGCCCATGCTGTCGTCGCATCGGTGTCGTATCGCGGATGCATGGGGATGGTGTCGATGCTCGTGATGACCTCACCATCGACCACCAGCGGTGACGTGGCACCCTGTTCTGTGAGGTGCGTGGAAATGAGAGCAGCGGAACCGAAGTCCAATGGTGACACTGGGGCATTAGCCACATGAACACACGGTGGGAACGCGGGTGTGCGTTGCTGGACTGTGCGGCTGCGGTGGTGTGAATGCAGGTGTGTCATGGCAGACTCCTCCTAGAGTCGGTAATGCAAGGTGATAGAAGAGGGAAATCAAGAACGGCCGCTAATCAGCCGCTCGGGATAAGTGTCAGATCCCAGGCACCAGGTCCGCGCTATTGTCGTCGGGTCCGTAGAGATCGACTGCCGGGCGGAGATGTTTGGCGTGGTTGACCAGCGCCCGAATGTGCCCATCAGTCAGAAACGCACATCGCATCCGGCGGGGGATGCCGCCTTCGGCCAACAGCCAGGCTTGGCCGAATCCTTCGGGATCAATCGCCCTAGCGGTGTAGCCCTGCGCGGCCCAGCCTTGCGCGAGAATGATGTCCGAGCTGGAGTCGGTGGTGCACCGAAACGCCATCCGGAACCCGAACAGATCCCGCAGACTGGTGGGGATGATGTCGGCAGAGGGGCGTTGGGTGGCGCCGACGACGATGATCCCGGCCGCTCGGCCTCGGGCGACCAGGTCGCGGATGAGTCTCCGACACCCCTGGCGGGAGGCCCGTTCCGGGCTGAAAATGGGCTTGGCTGTCCGCTGACGTCGTTGCTCCTTGATCCGGTTGAGGTCGTGGATGAGTCGGGCGGTGGGAGCTGCCCCGATGGGCCGTTC
>JAICHZ010000268.1 GCA_025924655.1 Pseudonocardiaceae bacterium
GAGGCCAACCGGGCCCGCCAGGGCATCATCACCCAGGAGATCAGCGAGATCGTCGGCGGTGCGGAAGCGCTGTCCGCCGTGGGAAGTGATAACTAAGATGACTACAGCTGAGAAGTCGACCAACACCGACGGTGCCACCTCCGAAGCGGGGATCGGCCGAGTAGTGCGGGTGGCGGGCCCCGTGGTGGACGTGGAGTTTCCCCGCGACCAGTTGCCGCAGCTGTTCAACGCCCTGACGGTGCAGATCGAGCTGGAAGCGCTCCGCAAGACGATGACGCTGGAAGTCGCCCAGCACCTCGGTGACAACACCGTGCGCACCATCGCGATGCAGCCAGCGGACGGCCTGGTCCGCGGCGCCCCGGTGACCGACACCGGGTCGGCGATCTCGGTGCCGGTCGGTGATCAGGTCAAGGGTCACGTGTTCAACATGCTGGGCGAGTGCCTGGACGCCCCGGACACCAAGTTTACCGGGGACCGCTGGGGGATCCATCGCAAGCCGCCGGCATTCGACCAGCTCGAGGGCCAGACCGAGATGCTCGAGACCGGGTTGAAGGTCATCGATCTGCTCACCCCGTACGTGCAGGGTGGCAAGATCGGCTTGTTCGGTGGGGCCGGCGTGGGCAAGACGGTGCTCATCCAGGAGATGATCATCCGGGTGGCCCGGAACTTCGGTGGGACATCGGTGTTCGCCGGCGTCGGCGAGCGCACCCGGGAGGGTAACGACCTGTTCCTGGAGATGAAGGAGGCCGGCGTCCTGAAGGACACCGCGCTGGTCTTCGGCCAGATGGACGAGCCGCCCGGCACCAGGATGCGCGTCGCGCTGTCCGCGCTGACCATGGCGGAGTACTTCCGCGACGAGATGAACACCGACGTGCTGCTGTTCATTGACAACATCTTCCGGTTCACCCAGGCCGGCTCCGAGGTCTCCACCCTGCTGGGTCGGCTGCCTTCCGCGGTGGGGTATCAGCCGACCTTGGCTGACGAGATGGGTGAGCTGCAGGAGCGGATCACCTCGACCCGGGGCCGATCGATCACCTCGATGCAGGCGATCTACGTGCCCGCCGACGACTACACCGACCCGGCGCCGGCTACCACCTTCGCTCACCTCGACGCCACCACAGAGCTTTCCCGGGGGGTGTTTGCCAAGGGCATCTTCCCCGCGGTGGACCCGTTGACCTCGTCATCGACCATCCTCGACCCGCAGTACGTGGGGGAGGATCACTATCGGGTAGCCCAAGAGGTCAAGCGGATCCTGCAGAAGTACAACGAGCTGCAGGAGATCATCGCCATCCTGGGTATGGACGAGCTCAGCGAAGAGGACAAGATCGTCGTCAAGAGAGCCCGGCGGATGGAGCGGTTCCTCAGCCAGAACATGTACTCCGCCGAGCAGTTCACCGGTCAGGAGGGTTCGACGGTGCCGCTGAAGGAGACGATCGAGGCCTTCGACAAGCTCTCCAAAGGTGACTTCGACCATATGCCTGAGCAGGCCTTCTACCTGTGTGGCGGGCTGGAAGATCTGGAGGCGAAGTACCAGGAGCTCACCAAGAGCTGACCGTTTAGACTGATCAGATCCGCAGGAGGGCCGACAACAGGGCAGGAGTTACCCGTGGCTGAGATGTCCGTCGAGCTGGTGGCGGTGGAGCGCGAGGTGTGGTCGGGCCACGCGAACTCGGTGTTCGCCCAGACCACCGAGGGCGAACTAGCCATCCTGCCTGGGCATACCCCGTTGCTGGGTGAGCTCATCGAGGGTGGCATCGTCAAGGTCACCACCACCGACGGTGAGACCGTGACGGCGGCGGTCTTCGGCGGGTTTCTGTCTGCTACGGGTGACAAGGTGAGCGTGCTGGCCGAGGCGGCCGAGCTCGCCGACGAGATCGATCCGCAGGCCGCCAAGGATGCACTGGCGAGGGCCGATGCCGACAAGGATTCGGAGCAAGCCGAGTCAGCACGAGCCAGAGCGACCGCGCGACTGCGGGCAGTCGGTCAAACCGTGTGAGATTCTTCCGGGTGCGGGGGGCGCTGTGGGGCTAGCGCGGATCCTGGAGTTGGTCCTGTTAACCGGGGCCCTGGTGATCGCTGCCCTGGCGTTACGACGACTACGGCTGGTGCGTCAAGGCGGCATCGACGTCGCGTTACGAACGCGCCCGAAGGACGCCGGCCGTGGCTGGCACCAGGGGGTGGGCCGCTATCAGGGCGACGGCTTCGCCTGGTTCCGGGTCTCCAGCTTGCGGTCGGGTCCCGATCGAGTGCTCGACCGGGATCAGCTGGAGATTGTGGAACGACGGGGTCTGACGGTGCCGGAGAGCTATGCGATGCCCAGCGGGGCGGTCGTGCTGCGCTGCCGCACCGGCGTCGACGAGTTGGAGCTGGCCATGCGGCAGGACACCCTCACGGGTTTTCTGTCCTGGCTGGAGTCTGCGCCACCCAGCGGGCGGCTACGGCGCTAGCTCAGCTGACGCCGCCAGGCTTCCATAACACATCCCCCGCTGGATTGGCGACTCGGCACAGGATGAACAGCAGGTCAGACAGCCGGTTGAGGTAGCGCGCGGTCAGCGGGTTGGTGCGCTGCGCGTCGACCTCCAGCAGCGCCCAGACACTGCGCTCGGCGCGCCGGGTGACCACCCGGGCGGTGTGCAGCAATGCGGCGCCGGGAGTGCCGCCGGGCAGGATGAACGAGTCCAGCGCGGGCAGCGCGGCGTTGAACTCGTCGCACCAGCCTTCCAGCCGGCTGACGTAGCTTTCGGTAATCCGCAGCGGGGGATACTTCGGGTTGCTCACGATCGGGGTACAGAGGTCGGCGCCCACGTCGAACAGGTCGTTCTGCACCTGCCGCAGCACCGGGACCAGCCGTTGATCCAACGAGCCCAGCGCCAGCGCCACGCCGAGCGCGCAGTTGGCTTCATCGACGTCGGCGTAGGCGATCAGCCGCGGATCGGTCTTTCGCACCCGGGAGAAGTCGCCGAGGCCAGTCGTTCCGTCGTCACCGGTGCGGGTGTAGATCCTGGTCAGGTGCACAGCCATGGGATCAGGCTACGGCTGCGTGTGGTGACGAGCGCACCCGCTAGCGTGCGCAGGCGTGAGCGAGCACTTCAGGGTTTGCGGTGGCGCCCGGTTGACCGGCGAGGTCCAGGTTGTCGGGGCAAAAAACAGTGTGCTGAAGCTGATGGCGGCCGCATTGTTGGCCGAGGGCACTACGACGCTCACTAACTGTCCGGAGATCCTCGATGTCCCGCTGATGGGCGACGTGCTGCGAGGGCTGGGTTGTGAGGTGCAGGTCGCCGGCTCAGTGGTCACGATCACCGCGCCGGCCGAGCTCAAGCACGAGGCCGATTACGGGTCGGTGAGCAAGCTGCGGGCATCGGTGTGCGTTCTCGGCCCATTGGTCGGTCGGTGCCGGCGAGCCAAGGTCGCACTGCCCGGCGGCGACGCTATCGGCTCCCGGCCGCTGGACATGCACCAGAACGGGCTTCGCAAGCTGGGTGCCCGCAGCGAGATCGAGCATGGCTGTGTGGTGGCCGAGGCTGAGGGACTGCACGGCGCTCAGATCTGGCTGGATTTCCCGAGCGTGGGGGCGACCGAGAACATCCTGATGGCCGCGGTGCTTGCCCACGGCACCACCGTCATCGACAACGCAGCGCGCGAACCGGAAATCGTGGATCTATGCGTGATGCTGCAGCAGATGGGCGCCCGCATTTCCGGCGCGGGCACCTCCACTCTCACCATCGAGGGGGTCGACGCGCTGGCGCCAACCGAGCACCGGGTGATCGGCGACCGCATCGTCGGTGCTACGTGGGCGTTCGCCGCGGTGATGACGCGGGGTGACGTCACGGTCCGCGGCGTCAACCCGCGTCACCTGGACCTGGTGCTGGAGAAGCTGCGGTTGGCCGGTGCCCAGGTCGATCAACCAGAGGTTGGCGACGGTTTCCGGTTGGTGATGCCCGGCCGGCCCAGCGCGGTGGACTTCGTGACGCTGCCCTATCCGGGCTTCGCCACCGATTTGCAGCCGATGGCGATCGCTCTGTCGGCGATCTCCGAGGGCACCTCGATGATCACCGAGAACGTCTTCGAAGCCCGATTCCGGTTCGTCGAGGAGATGATCCGGCTCGGCGCCGACGCCCGGACCGACGGGCACCACGCGGTGGTCCGGGGCATCGAGCGGCTCTCCAGCGCCCCGGTGTGGGCCTGCGACATCCGGGCCGGCGCCGGACTGGTGCTAGCCGGCCTGTGCGCTGATGGCACGACCGAGGTCTGGGACGTCTTCCACATCGACCGCGGCTACCCGAGCTTCCTACAAAACCTGACCACCCTCGGCGCCGACATCACCCGCGTCACCGCCCCCCCACAACGCTGACCCACCCCGCTGCCCCCAACCCCGATATGGGGACATATCGGGGGGTATTGGGCCCGTCATTGCCCCGATATGTCCCCATATCGGGGTGGGGGTAGGTCGGCGTACTGCTGGCGGATGAGTTTTTTGTCGAACTTGCCGACTGAGGTTTTGGGAATCTCGCTGACGAACGACCAGTGGTCGGGGAGCTGCCAGTTGGGCACCGAGGCGCTGAGGTGCTCGCGTAGCTCGGCAGCGCTGACCTGCGCACCTTCGGTGATGACCACGGTCGCTAGGGGGCGTTCCACCCACTTGTCATCCGGGACGGCGACCACCGCGGCCTCGACCACCTTCGGGTGCCCCATCAGTAGGTTCTCCAGCTTCACTGAAGAGATCCACTCACCCCCGGACTTGATCACGTCCTTGGCACGGTCGGTGATGGTGATGAAGCCCAGCTCGTCGAGGGTTCCCACGTCGCCCGTCCGCAGCCAGCCGTCGTGAAATCTCGCGGAGTTCGAGGTCTCCGCATCGGGGTCCCCAAAGTATCGCCCGGTGACCCACGGCCCGCGCACCTCGATCTCGCCGACTGACGTGCCGTCACGGGGAAGCACAATGTCGCCGTCGGCAACGATGCGGCCCTCGACGCCGGCGACCAGCCGACCCTGGCTGGCCCGGTAGCGCCAGGCCTCATCGCCCTGCACGCCGATCGGCGGGGTGGCTACCGAGCCGATCGGGGAAGTCTCGGTCATCCCCCACGCATGCTTGATCTCGACGCCGAATTCCTCGGAGAATGCCTTCATCAGCGCCAGCGGTACGGCAGAGCCGCCGCATAGCACCCGGCGTATCGAGGAGATGTCGCCGCCGGACTCCCGCAGGTAGCGCAGCACATCGCCCCAGATCGTCGGCACTGCGGCGGCGAGTGTGGGTCGC
>JAICHZ010000269.1 GCA_025924655.1 Pseudonocardiaceae bacterium
CGAGCGCTGTTCACCGACAACCCCCGTTCCTACACCCAGATCGCCCACATGGCCGGAATACCGCCCGGCGCAATCGGGCCCACCCGGGCGCGGATCCTACGGCAGCTGCGAGGCAGGCTCCGGACGGCTGGAGTGGAGGGTCTCCTATCACCGCGCGCCTCGGGTAGCCAAGCGTGACGTTCGTCCGGACGCACTGTCGTCCTGGATGCTGGCGCAGCTGGCCGCAGGGCACGATCGCCGCTTCCTCGAGCGCCTGCTGCCTGGGAGTCGCGGGGACAAGTGTGGACGCGAGTTAATGGACAGTCCAATGGACAAGATCCACACGTTCGTCGCGTAAACCCGTGGCCAGACAGAGCCGGCTACATGGCTCAAATGACTCGCCGTTCATACCGCAGGAGTATCCGCTCTCCGCTCACGATGCACACCAGTCCACCGTGCGGCGACACCGACCGAGCCCGGCGACGACGAACTCGTCGCGGTGTCCGACCGCCACCACTCCGAGCTGCCGCAAGGCGCCGCAGATCGGGCTGTTGCCCCCAGCCGGAAACGGCTCGTTCCGACCGAGGATCCGGGGACCATAGATCATCACGCCGAAGTGCCAGACGGCCGCGGTCTGGCGGCCCTCCCGACCGAAGTAATCGGCCTCCAGGTAGGCGATCGGCCCACGGGCCGACGCGGTGAGCAGCAATCTCTGTAAGCCGATCGACAGCTGCCAGAAGCCTGTTTCTGGTGATACGCGAATGCCCTTCCCATCGAGCTCGAGCACTAGGTCCTCGGTGACCGGAATCAACGCGAGGTTCGCTATGGCAAGGGGGACGAGACAAGCGCACCGGCGTTGTGCGCTGATCGACTCAAGCACCTGCGGTGTCGAGACAATCGCGCTCAGCTCGTAGTGCATCGCTGCTCGGGGCGTGGATTCGAGCGGACTTACTCGAGGAAACCGAGGTGCTTGAGCACGTGGGCCGCGGAAGTCGCACGGACGTCGGCCACCTCGACTCTGTATTCTTCGGCGAACAGACCCGCGTGCCGGGTGATCCGGCCCTCTTCGATCAACTCGGCGGCCCTTTCCAAGTGTTCCCGGCACAGCGCGTCGGTCCACAGGCGGTGCCGGATGTAGATCTTGTCGTCGTCCACCGACGTAATCTCCAGGGTCTTGCCGCCGGCCACGGTCGGGATCGTGGCTCCCGTTCCGTACCTGCGCTGTACCTCCGACCAGTCCAACGGCATAGTGGCTTCTCTCTAAGATGGCGGACGGCGAGATTCTCAGGTGTCCGGGGATGGCGCCTCGTCCTCGGACAGAGTTTCGGGCGGTAGCGCGGATGCCGCCAGCCTGCGCATGTACTCCATGGTGCTGTGCCGGCGAAGGGCTGCCGTGGGCGCGTCGCAACCCAGGTTTAAAGCCAGCTGCCCGTCGTCATCGCCACGCACGCAAGTGAGCACGAGCACCTCTTGATGCTCCAGTGGCAACCCGGTTAACCCTCGGAGCAGTTCCGGCCAGCTACCCACGTCAGCCAGGCGGCCTTCTCTTGCCTCGGCGAGGCGAGCTTCGGCCAGCCGGGCGATACGCCCGGAATAAGGAAGCCCGAAGTATCGAAAGACCGTGGGCTTGCTCAGCAGACCTGCGAGCACCTGCGCACCGACCTGCTCCGCGAGGCTGCGGTTGCCCAGCCTGTGATGGCAGGTGTAGGTGATCGCATCGTGGGTGGCACAGACGCGTTCAATCCAGGCTGCATACTCCGGCAGCAGTGAGGCCGATGTGCTCATCGCTTCCGCACCAATCGCGTTCCGCGGCGCCGCCCCTACGCTGCGCTGTGCCTAGAGTTCGGCGAGCACCGCGTCTGCCGTGCTGACCGCATGGTCGACGAAACGTTTCTCGACGAGGAGCTTGTTGATTCGACCGTCCTGGAGGATCGCGGCATAGCGCTGTGAGCGCAAACCCAGGCCGAATTCGCTGGCATCGGTGTCCATGCCCATGGCGCTGGTGAAGGCAGCATCGGGATCCGCCAGCATGATGATGTTGCCGTTAGCTCCCTCGGTTTCGCCCCAGGCACCCATCACGAATGGGTCGTTGACCGCCACGCAGGCGATGGTGTCGACACCCTTGGCCTTGAGGTCGTCGGCTCTGAGCACGAAGCCAGGCAGGTGGAAGTCGCTGCACACTGGGGTGAAAGCACCGGGTACGGCGAACAGCACCGCCTTCCCCTGGCCGAGCAGCGCTCCGGTCTGGACGCGTTGGGGTCCGTCTCCAGTCATGATCATAAGCTGTACGTCCGGAACTTGATCACCGATGCTGACCATTTGCCGTTGCCTCCGTGGACGGGCCCTGAATCGGGCCGGGACGCGTGATGTCGCCCGTGACAGGTTGGCGGTGAAGTTGATGGCGGTTCCAGGGCCGAATCGGACGGGCGGGCGGACGGTCGCGTTGCCCGCCGGCCCGATCCTCTGAGCGCTCCCAGTCGACGACTGACCCCGGTTAGGGCGTTGAAACCACTGTCTTGACCATGGGGGCGATGTGCGCACCCTGCACGACGGTGATGTCCTCAGACGCCGGGGCGTCGCCCCTGATCGCCGCGTGGGGGACGACCACCCAGCAGGCACAGCCCCAGATGCACTCTCCGGCCATGCCCTCGAAACGGATCGACTGCTCGCTCATCATGACGCCGAGATCGAGGATCCAGGAATGCATGAGGAGCTTCTCTTCCCAGGACTCGATCTTGTCGTATGCGTCCCTTGCGTCGTAGAAGGCCGTGAAGTCGGTCTTGGCGACGCCGGGGATGATGATGTTGGCGTAGGCGGTGAGCTCGTCGAAGAACTCCGCATGCTCGGTGTGCAGGGTGCCGTCCTCCCCGGGCAGCAGGTAGGTTTGCAGCGTCTCTTCCAGCTTCTTCTGCAGGGTGGCGTTCCACAGCTCGCGGGGAGCCACCGAGTGGGCCTCGATGTAGTCGGTCTTGAAGCCCTCTTTGAGGCCGGACCACTTCGGGATGTATCCGATCCACTTCGTGACGACCTCACGCCACTTGCTTCGCGGCTCGCCGGGAAGCACTTCCACTCCGGGGTGGGTGAACTTCGCGACATCCAGCACGGTCCAGGCGCGGTCACCGGAGGTGTTGCGCTCGTGCGGGGCGCCGGTGAAGCCGGCCGGCCGGAGCAGCTTGAACAGCAGCCGCCCGTAGTCCTGCACGACGAACCGGGTGAAGGAGTCATCGATGAACTTGCGCGTGACGCCCTTGCGCAAGGCGTCCCGGATCGCTGGCTGGCCAGTCTTGGTGTAGGAGCCTAGCCGCTGCCAGGAGTGCTCCTGGGGCAGCGCAAGGAAACCCCCGGTAAACGGGTTTTTATACAGGTCGCCCCAGACCGCCATAACACCCTGGTTCTTCGAGTCGTCGAGCATGCAGTCCAGCTCGTTGATCGTCGGGAACAAGGCGGCCTTGCCGCCGGCGTGCTCCTCGTCGCCGGAGAAGGGCATGGTGGCCACACCGACCACCGGGATCCGCCGGCCGAGCTTCACATTGGACAGGTGCCTCGCGAGGTCGACCACCATGCCGCTGCCGGTACCGCCGGCCATCGAGAAGAACACCAGCACGATCGAGGGCAGCTTGGTGTCGTTGATGCTCTGTACAAACGCGTCGAGCTCCTTCTCCAGGGACCTCGGCTCGCCGTAGTAGTAGTGCCCGTAGATCGCTTTCGAGATCGCCCGTGGGAACGTGTCACCGGCCTTGGGTAATTCGAGGTCGGCCGGTAGCCACGGTTCGTAGTTAGGGTTCCAGTAGTAGCGTGGGTATTCCATCTTCAGGAATTCGCGCCACCGGTTGAGGCTGGTCTGGAGGTCCTCGCGATCCGGGACGTCGAGGCCCACCGTACGGACCTGCGCGCGCTCTCGCGGAATTCCCCGCTCGTCGAGCCTTTGATTGAAGCCGTTGGAGTACTCGCGCAGCTCGTGCATGTCCTGGTCGCCGATGTCGATCGCCAGACCAGTGAAACGGGCCCGGGGATCCTCGAGCATGTCCTCGATCTCACCGGTTCGCAGGAGTGCCTCGACCATGTAGGCGCCGGTCTTGCCGATCCCGATTGCGTGAATACAGTGGGGCGACTGGTTTCCCGTCGCGCTGTGGTACATAGACAGTCCCATGACCTGGTTCCTCTCCTCGTGAAACTGCGCTTACTTTCGTTGCGACCTGACTTGCCTGGGCAGGACAAACGGGCGGAGGTGCGCCGTGTCGTCACGTCACTCGAGGAAGCCGAGGTCCTTCAGCACGGTGGCGGCGGTCGTCGGTCGCTCATCGGCGACGAAGGTGCGGTACTGGTCGACGAAGTCACCGGACTTTCGTGTCATCTTCCCGTCCTCGAGCAGTGCGACCGCCTTCTCTAAATTGGCCCGTGACAGGCTGTCTTTCCACAGCCGGTGCTTTACGTAGACCTTCGCCTCGTCAGCACCGGTCACCGCCAACGTGGACGATCCGGGAATCGGTGCCACGTCCGCGCCGTCCTTGTATCGCGCGACGACTGCGTCCCAGTCCAGCGCCATCACAGTTCTCCTCTTCGCCGGCAGACGGGCGTGCAGTGATTGATCTTCAATCTCAACCGGAGGCGACCGTCACGGGCGACTCGACGGGTGCGGCCTCGCCGCGGATGGCGGCATAGGGCACGACCACCCAGCAGGCGCAGCCCCAGATGCACTCGCCCCCCATACCGTCGAAGCGAATCGACGGCTCGCAGAGCATTACCCCGAGGTCCAGCAACCAGGAGTGCTTGAGCAGCTTCTCGTCCCAGGTCAGCGTGTCGTAGGTGTCGCGGGCGGTGTAGAACATCTCGAGGTCGAGCTTGCTCGCGCGCGGTACGACCACCGTGACCATGGGCTTGTCGGGGCCCTGCACCTGCAACACCGTGGGTTCCACAGTGGTGCTCGCAATCTGTCCGATCTGGTCTCGCAACTGTGTGGCCGCCGTGGCGCTGAATGCCTCCGTCGGGCCGAGGGTGCGCGCCTCGACGTACTCGGTGCTGAACCCCTTCACCAGTCCGCAGCTGCCCAGCGTGGCGATGTCTGCCGCCTCGCGGGTGGCGAGCACGTTGATCCAGCGGTCGTTCGGCTCCCCGCGGATCGCCGGGTGCCAGGCGTCCGCCGGCACTGACAGCCAGTTCAGCGCCTTGAGTGTCTCGTAGAGGTGTACCGAACCGTCGCGGACCAGGAAGCCCGCGA
>JAICHZ010000270.1 GCA_025924655.1 Pseudonocardiaceae bacterium
AGCACGGCAGGTAAAGCAGCGGAACCCGGGCACCGAGGCGTCGGCACGTCGCAAGGAAGCTGCGGATGCCTGTGATCGTCAGGATGGGGGTCTGCCCGTCAGCGGCGAGCGCCTCGGCGTCGAGCATGCCGGGCACTCCGACGGTGTCCAGGGCCTCGGCGAATGCTTTCGCCTGGGCTTCGGAGTTTCCCGCGTCCAGGTAGTGGCACCCCAGACGCAGCAGGCCGGCCGCGCCGCCGCGCTGCAGGAAATCCGCGGAGCCGGCCGCCAGGTATGAGCTGTCGACGCCCTCGGAGACCTTGACGGCGATGAAGTCGAAGCCCTCGCGGCGGATCTCCTCGATGTTGATTCCGGACTGGAAGCGCGGGTGGATGTCCACCCCGTAGATCGCCACGACGTCTCCGGTCAGCAGGGGTCACCCGAGGGGGCTGGCGCAGCGTCGCCTGACACCATGATCGGCCGCTGCGTCCGTTCTCACCTGCGCTGCTCCACCCGCACGCCGGGCAGTTTGAGAATCTCGATCACCCGGGCCGCGGTGCTAGGAGGGTTGCGCAGGACTACCGTTGCGCCCGCCCGCTGGGTGGCCTCAGCCAGTAAGAGCAGCCGCCGATGATCGATGAACTGCACTGCCCGACCTTCGACGACCAGCTCCGGCCCGCACGACAGCGGCACGACGCGCCGCAGGGTCGTCGCGAACAGCTCATCGCACGACAGGTCGATATCACCGACGAGGGCGAAGCCGACGCCCCGCTCCGCGTGCAGCTGGAACGGGGCGGAGCCGGCCTTGGTCACTGGGTGCAGGCACGCCAGCTCGGCCACTGCGGCGCTGCCGAGCTCGCCCGCGTCATAGGCGCACAACGTTGAGGCCGGCAGAACGCACATCTCCCGGTCGAGGAGGTGCTCGTAGCGGGCGAACGCGTCGCGTTGCTCGGCGGAGCGCACCACTGCGGTGGCGTCGACCACTGCCCGCAAGCCGGTGTAGCCGGCGGCGAGTGCCTTCTCGGTCGCGTCGACGCGGGCGGCGACGGCAGCAACCGGGTCGACGACATCGCCGTGGCCGGTGAACCGATAGAAGTCGCCGACCGGCGAGACCTCGATACCGGCGCCGTCGGCGTTGATCCCCTCGAGTTCGTTCAGTTCGGCACGGAGTGCCTCAGTGCTGCCGCTGCCGACGTACTCGATCCACTGGCCGGCCGCGATCCCGTCGGCCATGAACTCTGCCGCGCGCGCACGGAACTCGGCCCGGTCCCGATAAGCCCAGCACAGATGACCGTGGGGTGCGAGACCGCGCGCCGAATCCACCACGCCGACCATGCGCATCGGCCCCAGGTTAGCTAAATTCTTCGGTTGGCTCCCGGTAGCTCTGTTTGAGACGAGGCGGCCTTCGCCGATGCGATGACGAAGGGATCGATCTTGGCTCACCATGTCGAGGCATCGGCTGCGCGCTGCCCGAGCTTCGTCTCGAACCTTGCGGGATGCGGCCGCAGTAGCGCGAGCCAGCCGGATTTGTTCGGCGAACCGATCTGAGGCCATTGAGCGGCTCCTCAGTGAACTGCTGACCTAGATCCCTGCTTCCTCAGGGCAACGGCCAACCGGGCCAGAATACGCCGCCGAAGGTCGGAAGGTCATTCCCGTCCGGGTACCGCATCCTTGCCGATCGGCAGCTGTCCCATGGTTGTCAGCTGCTCGGCGATGTCCCGCAGCTTGGTGTGGGTGGCCTGGCTGGCCCGCACCAGCAGCAGGAACGCCTGTTCAGCGGTGAGCTTGTGCCGTTCCATCAGGATGCCCTTGGCCTGGCCGATGAGATCGCGGGTCCCCATCGCCCGGTTCAGCTGGTCGTTGCGCTGCGCCCCCGCCATTGCCACCGCGGCGTGCGAGGCGAACAACAGCCCGACGTGCTCGGACTCGTCATCGAACCCGTTCGGCTCCCGGTTGTAGAGATTCAGCGCTCCCAGGTTGTCACCCACCACGTAGAGCTGGAAGGACAACATGCTGCCCACTCCGAGCTGCGCGGCCTGCTCCGCGAACTCCGGCCAGCGATCCTCGCTGGCCATATCGGAGACCCGGACCGTCTGCTCCACATAAATCGCGTCCAGACACGGACCCTGACCCGTCTTGTACTGCGCCGCGTCGCTGGCGCGCACCAACTCGTCGGTCGAGGCCGGCGTGTTGATCTCGCGACGGCCCTTCACCTCACTGATGCCGGCGTACTGCGCACCCGGCACGGTGTCCACCGCCGCCGCCACGATGCCCTGCAAGGTGTCCTGCAGGGTGTCCTCCTGCTGCAAGGACCGGGCGAGCTCACCCATCTGGACCGCCAACACGTCCTGCCCGGCGGCCTCGCCAGTGTCACTGCTCGACGGCTTGCCCTGGCCGCCACGGTGCTCGCTCAACGCTGCCGTCCCTTCTTGGGGCTTGAATCCGCCGGATGCTGGTAGATCAGGTAGGCGACGTCGTCATCGTGACCGTCGCTCAGTAGTTGCTCGGCGAGCCGCTCAGCGATCGCGGCGGGGGCAAGGTGGTGCGTGTCGGCGAGGATCTGGCGGGCCCTGTCGATGCCGTCATCGAGGCAGCATCGGCGGCGTTCGACCAACCCGTCGGTGTAGAGCAGCACAGTGTCACCCCGGGCAAGCATGGTGCCGGCTTCGGGTCGGGCGACATCCGTGGTGGCCAATGGGACGCCGCGGGCGTCGTCGAGCAGCTCAGTACCGCCATCGACGCGGGCGACGATAGCCGGCAGGTGGCCGGCGCAGCTGTAGCAGACCGCGCCGCTGCCGCGGTCGAGGATGGCGCAGAACACGGTGGTGAAGGTAGCGCCGGGGATCAGCCCCGCGACCCGGTCCAGCGCGCTGAGCACTTGCGAAGCGGTGTGGTTTTCCAGCAGCAGGGTGCGGCAGGCGGTGCGCAGCTGACCCATCACGGCGGCAGCTGCCAGCCCGCTACCGACGCAGTCGCCGACGGCCACCCCGATGCGATCCCCGCCCAGCTCGACGATGTCGTACCAGTCACCACCGACCGCCAGGTGGGTGACGGCGGGTTCGTAGCGCACGGCAAAGCCGGCGGGCAGCACGGTCGGCCCGAGAATGGCGCGCTGCAAGGTCAGTGAAACGGCGCGTTGCTCGTCGAATAGCCGGGCCCGGATCAGTGCTTGGCCGAGATGACCGGCGAGGTCGGACAGCAGCGCGGTGTCCTCGTCGCGGAAGGGGCGCCCCGGCTCCAGCTCAAGCCAGACCACACTGGTCTGGCTGCCGAACGGGATCGGGGCGCCGGCTACCGTCGGTCGCGGTGGATCCACCGATGGGTCACCAACCTGGCAGTGCGCTCGTCCGGTGGTGCGGATCCGGGTGATCGCCGCTCTGGTCGCCGGTGGCAGCGCCGTCCACGACGTTCCCGTACCGATCAGTGATCCTTGATCGTCGAGATCCCAGCTGACGATCATCGCGCGGTGCACGGGCCAGTTGGTGGCCAGTTCGGCTAGCCCAGCGCGCAACACGCCGTCGGAGTCGCTGGCTCCGGCCAGCCGCCCGGTGAGCCGGGCCACGGCCGCGTCCCGGTGCGCGCTGAGGTGCTCGGCGGTGACGTCGCGAATTGTGCTCACCCTCGCCTGGACCGTGCCGTCCGGACCGGTGACTGAGCCCGAGGTGATCGACAGCCAGAGCCGTCGACGGTCCGACCCGTGTCGCATCGGCAGCACCCACCGGCCGTCTCGGCCGGCTAGCGCGGCGGCGAAGGCGGTTTCGACCAGTGCGAAGTCCGCGGGCTCCTGCTCTGGGTCAGGCCACCACGGGTACGGCGGTGCGTAGGGGAGGTCCTTCGCGCCGTAGCCGACGATCTCGGCGAACGCGTCGTTGACCTCGACGATGGTGCCGTCGGAGTCGGCAACGCTCATCCCGTCCTGCATCGCGCTGATCAGGGCGGATCGCCAGGCCGACTCCTGGGTCCGCAGCCGGGCCAACGTCAGGTTGGACCGGACCCGGGCCAGCAGGTCGGCTGAGGAGAACGGCTTGACCAGGTAGTCGTCCGCGCCCGCGGCCAGGCCCTGGCCGGTGGCCTCCTCGCCGGCCCGTGCGGACAGCAGGATGACCGGGATCGCGGCGGTGGCTGGGTCGGTGCGCAACGCGGTGAGCAACTCGAAGCCGTCCAGGCCCGGCATCATCACATCGGTGAGTACCAGATCCGGGTGATCCACCCGTGCCTGCTCCAGCGCGCTGCGGCCGTCGCCGGCGAGCAGCACCCGGTAATGCGGCTCCAGCAGCTTAGCCACGAACCTGCGCAGGTCCAGGTTGTCCTCGGCGACCAGCACCGTCGCCCCCGCGGTGGGTCCCACGTCGACCGGGGCCGTGGCGGGGGCATCGCGGTCGGTATCGCTCCACTGCAGCGCTTCCTCGCGGTAGAACCGCACCGCAGACAAGGCTCGGCTGTCGGCGGGCGCGGTGCCGGTCCGGGCGCTGGCCGGTAGCGTCACGGTGAACGTCGAGCCGGTCCCGGGGACGCTGTCCACGCTCACCCGAGCTTGGTGCAGGGCGGCCAGCTCGGCCACCAAGGCCAGCCCGATCCCGGAGCCCTCCTGGCTGCGCCCGCCCGGGTGGCGGGTCCGATGGAAGCGGTGGAACAGCAGCGGCTGCTCCGCCGCCGGGATGCCGATCCCGGTGTCGGAGACGGCCAGCTCCACGCCCCCGTCGCCGGTGCTGCGCAGGCTGACAGTGACCTCGCCCGCCAGCGTGTACTTCACCGCGTTGGACAGCAGGTTGAGAACGATCTTTTCCCACATCTCCACGTCCACGGCCACTGCGCCGCCGATATCGGGGCAGTTGATCGTGACGTGCAGCCCGGCCCGGGTGATAGCCGGGGCGAAGGACTCGGCGATGCCCCGGGTCAGCGCGGCAAGGTCCACCGCCACCCGGTCCGGAGTCAGCCGGCCGCTCTCCAGCCGGGCGAAGTCGAGCAAGGTGTCCACCAACCGGCGCAACCGGCCGCTATGGCGCCGGATCAGTTCCATCCGGGCACGCTGTCCCGGCGACAGCGGGTCCTCGGTGTCGGCGAGGCTGTCCTCGGCCGGACCGATGATCAACGTCAGTGGTGTGCGTAGCTCATGGCTGACCCCGGTGAAGAACTCGGTC